>SCSR01000008.1 GCA_004297575.1 archaeon | reverse complement strand
GATGAGAACAAGTCGAAAGAAGTCCTTGAAAGAATCAAGGGCAGTGACATGAAAGTTGTCCCAGGCGGCTCTGCTGCAAACACTCTGGCAATCCTCGCAATTCTCGGAAGCAAGGCAATATTCTGCGGCAAAGTGGGACATGACGAGTATGGTGATATCTACGAGACAGGGATGATAGAGAGCAATGTCAAGTCAAGCATTTCCAAAATCGACAGGCTGACAGGGCATGCGATAACATTCATCACTCCGGATTTCGAGAGGACGTTTATTGTGCATCTGGGCGCTGCGTTGCATATGAGCAAGGATGACATAATTGAAGATGAAATAGCGAAAAGCAAGATTCTGCATATAGAAGGCTACCAGCTGGAGGGCAAGTCGAGGGAGATAGCGATTCATGTCATGGATCTGGCGAAAAAGCACGGCACGAAGATTTCAATCGACCTGGCAGATGCGGGATTGATAAAAAGAAACCTTGCTGACCTCAAGAAAATCACAAGCGACTATGCAGACATTATTTTTGCAAATGAGATGGAAGCAGAAACATTCACAGGATTGAAAGGAGAGGCTGCTCTTGATGAAATGTCCAGGTTCGCAGACACATGCGTGCTCAAGCTTGGAGAGAAAGGCTCGATGATAAAACAGAACGGCAGCATCACTAGGATAGACTCGTTCAAGACCAATGTGGTAGACAGTACAGGAGCAGGAGACGCGTACGCTGCAGGATTCTTGCATGGAATCTGCAACGGCATGTCATTGGAAAAGTCTGGAAATCTTGCATCATTCATCGCATCCAAGGTCGTATCGCAAATAGGCTCGAGATTGGACGTTTCTATACTTGAAGACATCAGAAAAATGAACCTTATATAATTAATTACACTATTCTTAAAAAGGTGCTACCAAAAATGGATGTTGGAAATAATTTTGAGGTCAAGGATCTGAAACTTGCTGACCAGGGAAGGAAGAACATAGAATGGGCCGAGTCCCAGATGGGCGCACTGCTGAAAATCAAGGAAAGATTCTTCAGGGAAAAGCCATTTACTGGCGTCAAGATTGGAATCGCGCTTCACCCGACGAAAGAGACAGCTGTTCTTGTAAGGACGTTGATTGCCGGTGGTGCTGACGTCGCTATTTGTGCATGCAATCCGTTGAGTACGCAGGATGATGTTGCTGCTGCGCTCGCAGAAGAAGGAGTGAAGATATGGGCGTACAAGGGAGAGACCAAAGAGGATTACTACAGGTACCTTACAAATGTCATCAACTTCCAGCCTCATTATACGCTTGATGACGGGTGTGACTTGATTTCAGAGATACACAGCAAGCATGCGCATCTGATTCCAAACATCATAGCAGGCGCTGAAGAGACTACGACAGGTGTTATCAGATTGAAGGCAATGGAGAGGGACGGGGCATTAAAATACCCGACGATAGCTGTGAACAATCTCAAGACAAAGCATCTTTTCGATAATTATTTGGGAACCGGACAGTCGACATTGGATGGGATACTGCGCGCTACATCTATCTTGCTTGCAGGAAAAACCGTTGTAGTATCAGGTTTTGGTCCATGCGGTCAGGGAGTTGCGCTGAGGGCGAAAGGAGAAGGGGCGAATGTCATAGTCTGTGAAGTAGACCCGATACGTGCGTTGCAGGCAGTCCATGAAAGCTACAGGGTGATGCCTATAGCAGAAGCTGCGAAATCAGGAGACCTGTTTGTAACAGTTACAGGAGACAAGAATGTAATTGATGCGCAACACATGGCTGTCATGAAGAACGGCGCGATACTTGCAAACTCGGGACATTTTGACGTGGAAATAAACATCAAGGAATTGGAAAAAATGTCCAAGAGCAAGGAAAGGATAAGGCCGTTCCTAGACAAGTACACGCTGCAAGACGGCAGGAATTTGTATATAGTAGGCGAAGGAAGGTTGTGCAATCTTGTCGCAGCTGAAGGTCACCCAAGCGTTGTCATGGCACAAAGTTTCTGCGGACAGGCGCTAGCAGCAGAATATGCAATCAAGAACAAGGGCAAGCTGCAGACGAAAGTAATCATGCTCCCGCAAGAGATTGACAACAAGATAGCAGAGCTGCAGCTTGAGACATTAGGGGTGAAGATAGACACTCTCACAGAAGAGCAGAGAAAGTACCTTGAAAGCTGGAATGAAGGCACCTAGTCGCCTTTTTTACTATAGAATCCGAAATAAAATTATGGACAGTTTCTTCAACCCGTCCTCTGTCGCAATCATAGGTGCTTCACGTGACCCGAACAAAGTCGGTCATGTCATCCTGCGAAACCTGCTTGATTCCGGATGGAAAGGTAAGATATTTCCTGTCAACCCGAACGCTGAGGAAATTTTGAACAATAAAGTGTATGCATCTGTGAAGGATATCCCAGAACCAGTTGATTTGGCAATTGTCGCGGTTCCGGCAGAGATTGTATTGAAGGTAGTGCAGGAATGCGGGAAGAAGAAAATAAGAAACGCTATTGTCATCTCGTCAGGGTTTGCAGAAATCGGTGAGCACAAGCTTGAGGAAAAACTGGTGCAGCTGGTGAAGAAGTTGAAAATAAGAATGATCGGACCGAACTGTCTCGGAACGTTCGACGGTTTCAGCAGTTTCGATTCATTATTCCTTCCGAGATACAGATTGAAGAGACCGAGAGAAGGTGGTATTAGTTTCATCTGCCAGTCAGGTGCGATAGGCTCTGCGATACTCGACCTCGCGACCACACAGGGTTTTGGTTTTTCCAAGTTTGCAAGCTATGGCAATGCTGCTGACATTGATGAGAGCGATTTGCTGGAATACGTTGGCAACGATCCGAACACGCAAGTGGTGTGCATATATATCGAAGGCGTGAAAGACGGGAGAAAGTTTCTTGAAGTTGCAAGGAAGGTCTCGAAGAAAAAACCGATTATCGCTATCAAGGGCGGAGTGACAGAACAGGGAAACAAGGCAGTCATGTCGCACACAGGGGCGTTGGCAGGCTCTGCTGAAATCTATGCAGGCGTGTTCAAGCAGGCAGGCATCATCCAAGCAGCTTCGCTCGAGGAGATGTTCGATTTTGCAAAGATATTTGAGAAATCCATGGCGCCGAAAGGACAGCGTGTACAGGTCATCACCAACGGTGGAGGATATGGTATCTTGAGCACGGATGCAATCGTGAAAAATGATTTGAAACTTGCAGAACTTTCCAAGGAAACGTCGAGCAACCTGAGAAAAGTCTTTCCAGAACGCGTGATCGTCAAGAATCCCATGGACCTGATAGGCGATGCGACGACAGAGAGGTACAAGCTTGCAATGGATGCATGCATGGCTGATGATAATGCTGATGTATTGCTTGTCGTGATTCTCTACCAGACACCACTTGTCACTACTGATGTGGTGGATGTCATCATCGAAGCAAAGCGCATGCAGAAGAAACCGATTGTAGTTGTGAGCACGGGCGGAGAGTTCACGGAAGTATTGAGGAAGAACTTGGAGGACAATGGCATCCCGACATACACATACCCTGAGAGCGCGGTAAAATCGATAAAAGCTTTGGCTGACTATTATAAGGTTAGATGAAATACAAGACTGAGGATAAAATCAACGGATATTCTGTTCGCGTGGAAGTAGAGTGGGACAATGTTATCAAGAAGATCAGGATCACAGGAGACTTTTTCGCATATCCCGAGAGTGTTATAGAGAAAATCGAGGAAAAACTTGCCGGTCTGTCTGCAGAAGCATGGGAGAGCTCATTGTTATCGAGAATCAACGATGCGATTGAAGAAGAAAAGGGAAGGCTGGTCGGCATCTCCATGATGGACATATCCAAGCTTGTAAAGAGGGCGGTCTCATGATGTGGCGTGTCATACCTCTCGAATCGCGCGATGCAGTCACGAACCTTGCTACCGACGAGGCGATAATGGAATCGGTAGGAAGCGGCGGCCAGCCTACGATAAGGTTCTATACATGGACCAGTCCCGTAGTGAGCATAGGTTTCTTCCAGAGGCTGAATGACGTGAAGGAAGATAATGTCGTGAGGAGGCAGACTGGCGGTGGATCTATACACCACGACCCAAGCGAGATATCGTACAGCATCGCAGCTCGTGAGAAAGTGTTCCCGAAGGACATACAGCAATCATATGAGATGATTTGCAAGTACGTGGTTGATAGCTTGAAGATTCTTGGAATGAATCCGCAGTTCCAGCCGTTGAACAACGTCATGGTCGATGACAAGATAATCTGCACTAGTGCACAGACAAGGCGCGGCGGAGTGGTGATGCAGCACGGGACACTATTCTGCAAGGAATCCGACTCAAAGGAACTCACAAGCATCATGGATTTCGGGAATTTCGACATGCAGACAGTATATCATGCCATGGTGAAAGGCTTTACATCTGACAAAAAGTTCGTATTCGGGCACAAGACGAATGAAGAGACGGAATTGATGAAAGAACTAATCCACAGCAAGTACGGCACGCAAGAATGGCTGGCAAGAAGATAAAAACTTAATATTAATAATTCTATTACTGTTATGGATAGTTATTGGTCTTTGCCTTCTGATGAAGTCATGAGCGCTCTTTCTACCGGCGTGGGAGGTCTCAGCGAATCGGAAGCGCAACAGAGGCTGCAAAAATACGGAAAGAATGAATTGAGGAAGAAAGACGGCACATCGGCATTGAAAATATTCGCAAGCCAGTTCAAAAATCTGTTCATCGCAATCCTTCTTGCAGCTGCTGCCATCTCGTTCCTTTTCGGTGAGCATATCGATGGCATAGTCATATCATCTGTCATCGTCTTCAATGGAATCGTCGGGTTTGTGCAGGAGTACAAGGCTGAAAAATCACTCGAGGCATTGAAGAAACTTACCAATTTCAGGACTACGGTGATGCGTGACGGCAAGAAGAAGGAAGTTGACGTGGACACATTGGTCTCAGGCGATATGGTGTTTCTGGAAGCCGGGGACAGGGTTCCGGCAGACTGCAGGATTATCAAGGCTGACAATGCCGAGACGAACGAGTCATCGATGACCGGCGAGTCTACTCCGGTGAGCAAGAACGCAGGCATGCTTGATGCAGGCGTCCCGCTGGCAGACAGGTCCAATTCGCTTCTAGCCGGCACATCTATGGTGCGTGGAATATGCACTGCGGTTGTCGTCGGCACAGGCATGCAGACGGAACTTGGCAAGATTGCAAAAACCGTCGACGTTTCAAGTCCTCCCACACCATTACAAAAATACCTCGATTCGTTCGGTAAGAAAGTCGCGCTAGCGGTAGGTGCAGCAGTTGCAGTGATATTTGTCATCAACTTTTTCCTGTCAATAGGCATCATCCAGTCATTCTTCGTTGCCACAAGCCTGGCTATAGCCGCTGTGCCTGAGGGGTTGCCTGCCATAGTTACAGTGACGGCTGCGTTGGGAGTGAAGACCATGGCTTCGAGAAAAACCTTGGTGCGACGATTGTCGGCGGTAGAATCACTTGGCTCGACTACGGTGATCGCCACTGACAAGACCGGCACGCTGACTGAGAATGCCATGCACGTGCAGAAGGTCTGGTCGTCTGGGAAATTGACTAGCATCAACTCAGGCGATGAGATGCTTTTCAGGGTAGGGTTGATATGCAGCGAGGCAGACTTGGAAAGAGGCGACCCAACAGAAAGGGCGCTGGTTGCTGCTGCAAGGGACTATGGGTTGGACATAAGCAAGGAACGCCAATCGTTCCCGATAACGCATGAGATCCCGTTCGATTCCGAAAGAAGGATGATGACAGTTGTATCAAACGGCCATAGCTTTGTTAAAGGCGCGCCCGATGCTGTATTGAGTCTGTGCACACGGATAAAAGATGGCAACCAGGTCAGGGAGATGACAATATCGGAGAGGAACCAGATTCTGTCTGCCGTGGACGATATGGCAGCGGATGCTTTGCGAGTGCTATGCTTCGCATACAAGGATGATGACGAGAATCCGGAAAAGGATCTGGTCTTTGCTGGCTTGCAAGGGATGCTCGACCCGCCCCGGCCTGAGATCAAAAACGCCATAGCAGAGTGCAATTCAGCAGGCATAAGGGTGGTTATGATAACAGGTGACCATGCATTGACCGCCAAGGCAATCGCTGATCAGGTTGGCATGAAGGCTGAGGAGATAGTCACTGGAAAGGAGCTGGATGTGATGGATGAGAAGATGTTCGAGGAAACTGTCAGGACACATGACGTTTTTGCACGCATAGACCCATCCCACAAGCTGAAGATTGTGAAAAAGCTGAGGGAGATGGGTGAGGTTGTTGCTGTCACTGGCGATGGTGTGAATGATGCGCCTGCGTTGAAGAATGCTGATATAGGAATCGCCATGGGCATACGCGGGACGGATGTTGCGAAAGAGGCGAGCGACATGGTTATACAGGATGATAATTTTGCGACCATAGTCTCTGCGACTGAGGAAGGGAGGAGAATCTTCGACAATATACAAAAGTTCGTGAGCTACATGGTGTCCACAAACCTTGGTGAAGTGCTGGTTGTTTTGTTCGCGTCAATTTCTCTTTTGTTCTTGCCGCTGCAGACAGTCATCCCGCTTACCGCAGTCCAGTTGCTGTGGGTCAACCTTCTTTCGGACGGTTTTCCCGCACTCGCTTTAGGCATGGACAAAGCTCGGAACGACATAATGAGCGTAAAGAAACGAAGAGATAAGATTCTCGACAGGAAAATGATTTACATGATTGTGCAGGTCGGGGCGATGATAGGTACAGGGCTATTCGCTATGTTCCTCTACCTGCTTATGCAGGGCAGGCCGCCTGCCGAGATCCAGACAATGATCTTCACAGGAATGGTGCTGCTTGAGGTTGTGATACTCCAGTCAGTGGAGATGCAGTACAAGCAGAGCATATGGACGAACAAATATCTGCTTCTCGCCATAGGCGTGTCATTGCTTCTGCAGCTGGTGGTAATATACACGCCTCTGAACGTTGCATTCGGGACTGTGCCGTTGGGGATAAATGACTGGATGTTGCTGGCTGGATTACTCGCTGGGACTGGTGTGATAAATTATTTAATTGCGAAAACTATCTGGAAGATAGTATGAAGTCCGTGATTGAACTGAAAAATGTTAGCAAGACATACAAGAACGATTCGCTTGAAGTTCCTGCGCTGAAGGATGTCAGCCTCAAGATACATGAGAAGGAATTCGTAGCCATCATGGGCCCGAGCGGTTCAGGCAAGAGCACGCTGATGCATGTGATAGGGGCACTGCACAAGCCGACTCTGGGAACAGTGTTGATCGATGGCATGGACATATCCAAGCTGGATGATGCAAGGCTTGCCAAGCTGAGAGGTGAGAAAATAGGGTTTGTATTCCAGTCATTCTATCTTTATCCGACATTGACCGCGTTGGATAACGTCAAGTTGCCTATGATACTTGTTGGAAAAGGTGAAGAAGAAATGGATAAGAGAGCCAGGGAACTTTTGGAGAGGGTTGATCTGACCAAGGTCGCAAATCATCTGCCTTCGCAATTGTCGGGGGGAGAAAGGCAGCGTGTGGCGATTGCACGGGCACTGGCAAACAACCCGTCTTTGATACTGGCAGACGAGCCTACAGGGAACCTTGACTCGCAGAGAAGCAAGGAAGTGATGCAAACATTCGTCAATCTCAATAAAGAGGGCAACACTATAATCGTAGTGACGCATGAAAAGATTGTAGCCGACCATGCCAAAAGGATTATAAGGATAAAAGACGGAGAGATAGTGAATGAATAAGATTATTTTCTTGATTGCATTTGCTGCGGTTCTTGCACAGCCGGTCATAGCGCAGGCTATTGTCACACAGTCATATGTCAATGTCAACGTGAACTTTTTGAGGAGCGATCCGGTGATCCCGCAGCCTGGAGAGAATGTTGACCTGTATTTCAGCGTGAACAATGTTACATCGAACCAGAATCCGACGCAACTCCAGTTTCAACTGACCCCTACATATCCTCTCACACTTGCTGGTGGCGAGAGTGGCATCAGGTCGTTTGCAAATGTCCTCGGCCCAAGTTCTGTGATGCCTATAGTTCTCCAGTTCCATCTTTATGTCGCTCCAAATGCAACCAAGGGCACTTACAACGCAGAGCTGCGATATTCCTCCAGTAATTGGGCTTCCTACAACAGCATCACGCAAGGGATAAGCGTGCAGAATGTAGCTACTGATTTTGACGTTGTGGAGCAAGACGTAAGCGGCGACACGGTAACATTTGGCTTGTCGAACATCGGCAGCAATACGGCCAATGCAGTTACGTTCACCATCCCGAGCCAGGATGGGTTTGCAACGCAGGGCGTAAACTCGAACATCATAGGCAACCTTAACGCAGGTGATTTCACTCTTGTAAGTTTCACGCTCAAGCAGACCGGTGCTTCAAACAGCCTGCTGACCAAGGTATTTTATACAGACACGACCGGGACGAGAAGGGAAGTAGATAAGACGGTCGATATTAGTTTTGCCGCTCCTCCAACCACAACCCAAAGCACTAACAGGACTTCTCCCGTGACATACGTATACTATATCGTCATAGCCGCTGCCTTTTTGGCTGGAGGATACTATCTTGGCAAAAGGCGCAGAAAATGAAGACGCATGACTTGTTCAAGCTTTCGATAAACAGCCTCTTCCACAGGAGATTGAGAAGCTGGCTTACCATCATCGGCATCATCATAGGCGTGGCTGCTGTCGTGGCGTTAGTTTCAATCGGTGAGGGAATACAGGAAAGCGTGCAAAGCCAGCTGAGCATACTCGGCGGGGACATAATATTTGTCTCTCCTAGCAGTTCCAGGGCTACAACAACTGGAGGGTTCGACGGTAGCGGGCTGGCAGGAGGGTTCACCAGCGGAGGCACTCGATCGGGCAACCTGACGCAGAATGATTTGAAACTGATACAGTCGGTGCCAGGCATCCAGTCGGTGGACGGCGTAATCAACGAGAGGGCGGATATAAAATACATCAATGAAGTCTCGACCATCAATATCCAAGGTGTCAACGCAGGCGTGTGGAAATATTTCGTGACATCTCCGCTTGCTGCTGGAAGGTATCTGATACAGGGCGATAGCCTCTCGGTGGTGTTGGGGCACAACCCTGCGAACACGCTGTTCACAAAACCCGTCAACGTCAACAGCATGATCCAGATAAACGGCCAGAATTTCCGCGTGGTAGGCATATTGGAGCAATCGGGCAGCTCGTCACTGGATAACGTCGTGGTAATGCCTATCGAGTCTGCGAGGAGGGTATTCACGGATATAGCCGACAACCAATTTTCCGCGCTGCTTGTGAAGACTACCAGCACTGAGAATGTCCCGCAGGTTGCAGAAGACATAGAAAACAGGCTGTTCGTATCTCATCATGTGACGAAGGACAGCAAGGACTTTACCGTCATCAGCACACAGTCGATATCGCAGACAGTAGGCCAGGTCACGGGAGCCATCACGTTTTTCCTAGGCAGCATTGCGGCAATCTCACTTTTGGTCGGCGGGATAGGTATTGCGAACACAATGTTCATGTCTGTGATTGAAAGGACACGGCAGATAGGGATAATGAAAGCGCTTGGTGCGACAAGCAATGATGTCATGAGACTTTTCATCGTCGAGTCTGCGCTCATCGGGCTGGTTGGGGGAGTGATAGGCGTAGCATTCGGAGTTGTGGCTTCGCAGGCAATATCCTTCCTTGGCAGCCAGGGTGGGAGCGCTTTTACGACCGCGGTTAGTCTGCAGATTGTCCTCATAGCAGTAGGATTCTCAGTTGTCATCGGAGTTCTGTCAGGCGTGCTACCAGCAAGGCAGGCTGCGAATCTTGACCCGGTGCAGGCATTGAGCTACGAGTGAATCATCTTAATTCCACAAGAATCGAAGCAGGGTCATTCAGGTGCGTCATCACGGTGTTGAGGAACCTCTGCGCCATCGCCCCATCAAGCACACGATGGTCGAATGTCAGCGATAACGGCATGACTTTTTTCACAACAACTTCCCCGTCAACCACGACAGCCTTGTCATGTATCATCCCGGTGCCGAGTATCGCTGTCTCTGGATAGTTTGGTATCGGTGTGAAGAATGTCCCGCCCAGGACTCCGATGTTAGTGATAGTGAATGTCCCGCCTTTCAGGTCGCCCAAGTCTATCTCCCTTTTCTGCGCCTTGTCTGCAAAATTCTCAATCTCTTTCGCAATGTCAAGCATGCTCTTCTGGTTCGCGCCCTTGACCACCGGCACCATCAGCCCTTCAGGCGTGTCGACCGCAATGCCGATGTTGTAGTATTTCTTCAAAATTATCTCCTGCCCTTCCTCGTTGAGCTCTGAATTCAGATGCGGGAATTCCTTCAACCCTTCTACCACTGCCTTGATGATGAACGGCAGGTATGTCAGGTGTGCTCCTTTCTTCTCGGCTTCAACCTTTTCTTTCTCACGTATCCTTACCAATTCCGTTACGTCCACTTCGTCCATGCTTGTGACGAGTGCCTGGTGATTTACAGCATCTGATACACGTGCGGCAGTGGCTTTCCTTATACCTCTCAATGCCACGCGCTCGACATAACCGTACATGTCATACTTTTTCGCAATCTTCACTTCCGGAGCTTTTGTCGCTTTCAAATCCCCTTCCGTCACCCTTCCTGCTTCCCCAGTTCCAGTAACTTTGGATATATCCACTCCCGCATCGCGCGCCATTCTTCTTACCGCAGGCGTTGCCAAAACTTGCGATGACGATTCGACCGGCTGTGCAGCTTTTGTCTGAGTGACTTCAGACGCTTCCTCGAGATACCCCACTGCGCCTGCTGGCTTGACCACAGGCTCTCCCTCATTGCCGATAACTGCAAGAACCTCGCCTACCTTCACTGTCGCGCCTTCCTTGTAATTCAATTTCAAAACTTTGCCAGAAACAGGAGACGGCATTTCTACAATCGCCTTGTCTGTCTCCACCTCGGCAATAGTGTCATGTTCCTTTATCGTGTCGCCCTCTTTGACAAGCCACTTGACAATCTCGCCTTCCGTAATCCCCTCGCCTACATCAGGGAACTTGAACTCGGTTGCCATAGAAATAATATCGTTTGCACCCTAGAAAAGTCTTTAAATGTTTTCATATCTCAATGCATTCCATGTCAATCCCAACCAGTATCGACGATTACATGCCAATTAAGATCGACAATGAGGATTATGATGGTGGAAAATTGCACAAAATCGATTTGGTATCTTTATGGGGCGGCATGCTGACAGATTACATGTTTGCATTTCATGCCAGTAATTATCTCAGTGTTCAAGGCTATAAGAAAATTGAAAGTAGACGCATGCATAAGGGTGATGCAACATATCCACATAGACTTGATGAGGGGATACTGACGGATGTAATTCATGAGTACAAAAGCGGCGATTCCAGAACAATTATTGTGAAATTGGAAGAAAAAGAACAACACACAGGAGGCAACCATTATTCAGCCTCTACTGCAACTGTGGCCATATTGTTCAGCGAAGAATCAGTTCATTCTGTCAGCAATATTATGAAACAGTATCTGGAACAGCTTAAGAAAGACAATCAGCACAAGCTTGATATGATATCGAAAGAAGGAACAGAATTGATAGAGAAGAACAAACGCATAGACAGTATGTTGTCTGAAATCAGCGCATCTCGACTAGCTTAGCTGGCATCCGGAAAGTATGCTGAGCGATTCCACCGACTGTTCGCCCTCTAGCTTCTGGTCGTTGTATATCCATGTCGGATAGCCGGTTATGTCCTTTTCCTTACAGAGCTGCGGCTGGGGGTTATTGCCGTTAGGGTCGCATTCTACAGAATTTATGTACTTGAATGAGCTGCCGAACATTGCCTTTTGGTTCGCGCAGTGCGGGCACCAGTATGCGCCGTACATTACAAATCCCTTTTCAGTCAGGCATTGCGCCAGCGCGTCATACTTGCCTGTCGAAGGGGACATGAAGACATATACGCCGTAAGCAGCTATAACAACAACCGCGAGAATCAGGACATACCTCAATTTCACCTTGACCATAAAGATTATTATATGACGGGGGTATTTAATTTCATATGATTAGCAGGAAAGTGATGGTTTTGCTGTTCGCGGCAGCAGGCATACTGATGATGGGTTACCTCTCCGTGCTGCATTACACAGGCGGGAGCTCGGTATGCGACATAAACGAGAGGTTCAACTGCGATGCCGTGAACAAGAGCGTTTATTCGGAATTCATGGGCATACCGTTCTCTATAATCGGGATATTGTATTTTGCAATAGTAATCGGAATGGCGTTGTTGGGAGAAAAGTTCTATCCGTATATTTTCATATTGTCTCTAGTTAGCCTTGCGCCCGCGCTGTATCTTGACTATATCGAATTCTTCGTGCTGAATGCCGTATGCATCTTCTGCGAGCTGTCGAAAGTCATGATTGGTGCAATTATCGCGGTTTCGTTCTTGGAGTCGAGAAGATTAGGGCTACTGAAGGTTGAATTCTAATCAAGGTTAAAAGGTTAACGGTTACCTGCTCAAGAATAAAAGTTTAATTATCTAATGTTCTTACAATGTTTACTCAAGCACAAAGCGATGCTGTCTTAAAGCGTTATGATACTTCTAGGTTATCATTTGCAACTGTGGGTAGTCATTCTGCATTGGATATCTGTCAGGGTGCAAAATACATCGATTGTACCATAAACAATAGAGATTCTACTGCTGCAAGCAAAGGGTTTCATACAGTTGTGATTGCAAAAGATGGTAGGGAGAAAACATATAACAAATACTTCCGTACTAGAACCCGACCAGGTTATGCTGCACCACTCGGTGTAGTAGATACAACTATAGTGGTGAAAGAATGGAAGGACATTATTGGAAAAGATATATATGGTCGAGACGTTGTGTCCATGCTCGATATTCTTAACGCTATAATGGTCATTCATAGATCATCAGAGGTTTATATGAAACATGATTTGCTTGAGAGCTTTCCTTTACCAACATTTGGCAATAGAAGTTTATACCGCGCAGAGGAAAGGACTGGTGAACAAAAATTAGAAAAGAATCAAGATTTTCTTGCTAAAGAGGCAGGATTGCCGGTTCCAAAAAGATTTGACTCTCCTGAAGATCTTGATGGTAATACACTGGCGATTGTCAAATCGAACAAGGCTATCGGTCCACGAGGATTTGAGAGAGATTTTCCAAGAATAAGAACAAAAACTGATTATATTGACGCCCTTAACAAGTCTCTGCAAAGGGCAAGCAGTCCTGATGAGAGGATAGCTATAGAAAAAAGCTTTAAGGAAGCACCTATACAAGAATTCATTGAAGGTCCTCAAATAAATTTGAACTTCTTTTATTCCAAAATCTGGGATGAGTTAGAGTTACTAGGGACTGATAAAAGAGAACAGTTCCCTCTGCCTAGTGGGGATGAAGCTACTCACATATATAACAGTCCTAGAGAGTCTTTGATTGAAAAAGCATATGATATGGGTGAGAGATTTTTGGCAATTACTAAAAAATATTATCCACCTGGAATAATAGGTCCATTCTCATTGCAATGTATAGGTGATGGATCAGAAAAATTGCGAGTTATAGACATAAGTTTGAGA
>SCSR01000062.1 GCA_004297575.1 archaeon | reverse complement strand
TTGACGGCATAAGCACAGAGCCATATGTATGGTGGAGCTCTGCAGACGTGTCACCAAGAAGCATAGATATCAATCCTGGTTCATCTGCTAGTGTCGCTATAAATGTAGTGCCTTCCGCAGTCCTGTCAGGAAACCTCAAGCTCCATTTTATAAAAACAAATGCTGATGCATCTTTCGATCGTTATATCGGAACTGCCAAGTTTTCTTCATCACAGCCTTCCGGGAATACTGTGGATGGATACAACCATTACTGCACGCAGGTGTCAGATATCAAGGCAGGCACTAAACTCAGTTTTGGTTACACCCCAGCAGATGACCGTTACTCTCGTGTGTTCACCATAGGCATAGACGACGGCACGCAAGGCCAGAGGGTGTATTCATGGTCTGGATGCAAGGAAACCAGCGCAGGAAGATATTGCAACATGGGCATAGGCGGTCCTGGCACATACTCTTACACGTTCAGTTCCGATCTCCCTGGCAATCATGAAATTTGCACGTGGCCATCATCTGATCATGAGCCAAACTCTACGTATGTATACAAATGGACAGTCCAAATGTCAACTCAGCAGCCTGCAGTTTCCACAGGAACCTTATCAACATCACAAACAAGTGCATCATCCATAACCGTGTCTGCACCGGCAACCGCGGTTGAAAGAAACGAGGCAGATAACGGGAAGATTGAATGGAATTCATGCGGTTCGAATTGCGGATGTGATAACGGATATGTTTATTCAAATGCAGCAGGTGCTTGTGTAAAGGAAGCCAAGTCATTCGATTCAGCCAAGTTGCTGGAGACTGCACTGACGCTGCAAGGTCTGAAATCCAAGTTCGATTTGCTGAATTCAAAGGCGAAGCAGATATCTGATTATTATGACGCAACTGAGAAGGGCAAATCCCAAAAGTGGTTGGACATATCAAAAGGATTCGGCGAGTTGAGCAGCGATGTTGTCAGCATAGCTGATTATTTAAGATCGAATAAGGATAATTTGGATGATAGCAAATTGGAGAATGCCAGAAGCATGATCGCGGATATTGACAGCAAGTTGAAGAATCAGGCATTTGCAGTCTTGGAGGTAATCAGATGAACACAATCGTAAAATACATCATTATAGTTGCTGTTGTAGTAACAGCGCTGCTGATGGCATGGCAGGTCGTTTTGCCTAAAGTTTTAGAATCATCTTCAAATACAGCTGTGACAAACACCACTGTGAGCCAGGCTCAGAGCGACATGTCAAGTAATGTGCAGGATATCTCATCAACAATACAGAGCATAAAAGACATTTTGAAATAGGTTAGCTGTTAGAGTTCTGCGGATTTGGATTTGGCTGTATAGCAAACTGATCACTGCTCCATGATTGGCGTTCGAAGCTTTGGTTTTTTGGTATATTTACCCAGATAATTTGATCAATTATTTCATCATTGTTATTGTAGATGATTATGCCGTTGTTGTCGTAGGCAATATTATAAGAACTTGCCCAAGTAGCATCGGGAGTTACTATACCAGTATAATTAATCTCGTTTGCAATTAAAAAATACTTGCTTGGATAAATCATCTTTCCTTGAAGGCGATTACTGACCACTAAAGGATCTATATTCCCTCCCGCATTTTTCTTCTTTATGTACCAGCCTGTAAGGTCGATGGTATCAGGTGTTGGATTGTATAATTCAATAAAATCATATTTGAGGTTACCTTCGATACCTGCCATAATCTCGCTGATTAATAGACGATTCAAGTATGATGCGGTAGTAGTTGTGCTTGTAGATGTTGTTGAGCTTGTATTTCATAACTTGAGGTAGGGTTGAGAACAACAGGCAATACTCCATGCCAGCCAATGTGATACCATACAAGTCAACTTCAGGTCCTGAGTTTCCTCCTTTGCCGGTTATTGCAAGCAGATTCTTGTTAACAATTTGGTCAAACAGTATGTAAAAACTCTTCCTAGACCCCTCACTGAGATTACTCTTACTTTTCTCTCCTCTCATTGTAGAAATCAGCATATTGTTGACATGGGCATAGATATCCATCTGATGCTTCATTATCTGCTAATCTGCAGCCAGATTTATTAATTTCATTCACCTTTCTCCGAAAGGTTTATCTTCACAAAACCCATACATTCTTTGTTAATTCGACTTTACGATTATGTCGGTGAACTATATGGTGTATATCCGCTCCTTCTTAGAGGTGAGACTATGATTTTTGAGAAATTCGACAAGAGGATACAATCAGCTTTGACAAAGATTGGTTTGAATGAAGCCACGTTGGTCCAGCAGCTGTCCGTTGAAAAAATACTCGATGGTAAAAACTGTCTGCTAATTTCCGAGACAGGTACAGGCAAGACGCTCGCCGCATTGCTGCCCATATTCGACCTCTGGCTCAAGACCAAGCCTTCACCAATCAGCATCCTTTACATCACACCTATGAAGAGCCTGAACCGTGACCACTTGGAGCACTTGATACATTGGGGCAAGGAATTGGAGATGGAAGTGACAGTCAGGCATGGGGACACTTCGCAGCACGAGAGGAAGATGCAGCAGGAATTCCCGAATGACATGATGATTGTGACGTTGGAGACACTGCAGCCGATACTTTGCGGGAAGAAGATACGCGAGCACCTGAGGAATGTCAAATATGTTATTTTGGACGAAGTTCATGAGATTGCTGATTCGAAACGTGGCATACAGCTGTCTATCGCATTGGAGAGATTGAAGGAACTATGTGGGGATTTCCAATTGGTGATGCTTTCAGCTACTGTAGGCGACCCGGAACATGTTGCGAACTTTTTCGCAGGTGGCAGGCCTGTCGAGGTGATAACTGCCAAGACAGCCAAGTCAATGGAAATCAGAGTCGTCCAGCCGGAGATTCTCCCGAAGGACAAGGCGCTTTCCAAGAAGATCTACACTTCTGTAGACACCGCAGCAAGGATTCGCACCATAATGGATATCATCAATTCATCACGTTCTGCGCTGATATTCACGAACACGAGGGAATTCGCAGAAGTGCTTTCATCCAGAATCAAGACAATCGACAGGACATTTCCTCTCGAAGTCCACCACTCGAGCCTGAGCAAGGATGTGCGCATACAGGCAGAGAAAAGTTTCAGGAATGAGAAAATCAAAGCTCTTATCGCAACCAGCAGCTTGCAGTTGGGTATCGACATCGGTTCAGTGGAGCAGGTAGTGCAGTACATGTCGCCGCGTGAAGTTACTCAATTGACGCAGCGTGTTGGAAGAAGCGGGCATGCGATGGGAAAAATCAGCAAGGGGACAATCATCACTTCGGATGAAGACGATATCTTCGAGTCGTCAGTCATAGCAAGAAAGGCATTGGCAGGCGAACTGGAGAAATCAAACTTCCATGAAGGGGCATTGGACGTTCTCGCACACCAGATACTTGGTTTGGCGATGGATACAGGCAGGATAGAGCCGGTAAAGGCATACAACATCATCAAGCGCGCCTATCCTTACAAGAACATGCAGTATGCGGAATTCATGGAAGTGTGCAAGCAGATCGAGAGATTGGGATTGATTTTCATCAGCGACACCATCAGCAAGAGGCGCAGGGGACTGGAATATTACTTTTCACAGCTGAGCACCATCCCATCTGTCAAGCGGTACAAGGTGATGAACATGCTCAGCGACTCATTTGTCGGGTCGTTGGATGAAGAGTTTGTGGCATTGCACGGAGATACTGGGACGACGTTCATCTTCAAGGGTGAGCCGTGGAAGATTGTCTCTGTGGAAGAAGACCGCGTGATGGTAGAGCCTGTCTCGGACATAGAAGCTGCAATACCTGGATGGGAAGGGGAGCTGATACCTGTTCCGTTTTCAGTGGCGCAGGAAGTCGGCAGGCTGAGGACGATGATAAGCAGGATGAGAGGCACGCCGAAGGAGAACATCGCGCACATACAGAGATTGTATCCGGTCGATGAGAATGTTGCCAAGGCGATGGTCGATATCGTGAAAAAGCAGGAGAAAGCTGTTATTCCGGATGACAAGACAATTTTGGTGGAAGATTTCGAGAACATTGTGGTGATACACGCATGTTTCGGGACCAATGTCAACGAGACACTAGGAAGGCTAATCACATCATTATTGACAGTGCGCATCGGTTCGGTTGCGTTGAAGACAGACCCGTACAGGATAATGCTCCAGTTTCAGGAAAAGAACACGGAATTGCTGAAGGAGATATTGTACACGACTGACCCGTCGCATTTCCAGAGTTACTTGGAGATGAGCCTCAGCAACAGCCAGCTGTTCGAATGGAAGTTCGTGCATGTGGCGAAGAGGTTCGGAGCCATCTCATCGGATGCGGAATACGGCAAGATCAGGATGAAGAAAGTGATTGAGGATTATGCAGGCACGCCGATTTACAAGGAGACCCTGAAGGAATTGGAGACGGAAAAGTTGGACATAGCCAGGGCGGTTGAGATACTGAAGAAGATCCAGTCAAAGGAAATCTCTGTCGTGTTCCGTACAGGATTATCGCCGTTGGGCATGATAGGTGTGAGGCACAAGTATGCAGAAGTCGTGGGTCCGAAAAAGCCAGAGAAGGAGATATTCGAGCTGTTCAAGCAGAGGATGATGGATACCGAAGTTAGGCTGGTGTGCATGAATTGCGGGGAATGGGATATCGTGGTGACGCTGGGAGAG
>SCSR01000061.1 GCA_004297575.1 archaeon | reverse complement strand
AAAGCAGCTTGTTTTGGGGTTGACCGATTTCAAGTCGGTTCATGATACTCAGCACACGGCAGTGTGGAGCAAGAGCGAGCATGCAGCCGGTGACATGTTAGAGCCTTTGTTCGAAGTCGTATGGAATAGCTCAAAGCCAGTCAGTTAAACCTTCTCCAAATATTTATTTACCATATCAACCGTGATCATATTTCCTATAGGCGAGTTTTCTATAGTTCCCAGCGCACTCTCCAATCTTGTGATTTTTGGAGATCTTAGTTCTTTGATAAAACATTCTGCGGGTTCATCCACCTGTCTAGATTTAGGATTGTATCCATTGGGTTTGAAGCTGTATCTCACACTGCCTCTATAAAGTGTGATATCAGTGCAAAAGTCATTTTTAGGATGAGGAAAAGTAACTGAAAGCTCATACCTCTTTGATACTTCATTGGCAGCCAACACATATGCCTTGAAAGCGGTTATTAGGATTTTTTCTTTCTGTCTAGCATAGCTCATAAGGTTTCTCATTTATACAAGTGGCTCTCGCACAACTGATGCCATATCTTAAGACTGGTCTTAAAGTTTAATAATACCAAGCTCAGTCAACTTGTTCTGCAACTCTTTCATCGAATGGACAATAGTTTCTGCGCCAGCTTCTCTGAATTCATCATCAGTCGCGCCACCATTTACGAATCCGATGAACTTCGCCCTCGCGTTTTTTGCCATCTGATAATCTGACATGGCATCACCTATGTATACAATATCCTTTGAATCTACATTCAGCCGTTCACACGCCAGCAGCAACGGTTCCGGATTCGGTTTGTGCTTCTCAGTGTCGTCTCCGCTTATCACAACATCGAATTTCCCAATCAAACCCCCCAAGAACTTTTTTATCAGTTTCATATCCTTTGTGCTGACAATTCCTTTCTTGACTTTGATGCTTCCCAAAACCTCTTCGACACCATCCACAATATCCACTTGCATGTTCTCGTCCAGTTCCTTGAAAAGCCTTATAGCCTCTGGAGAGCTTCCATAAGCATTTGGTATGATTTCCTCAGAAGGTATTCCAAACCTTTTCCTGAAAAAATCTCTTCCTGGTGATTTCAGATTCAGAACTTCCCCGACTTTTTCAAAAGCATCCAGAATCTTTTCATCAGAATCTAATAATACACCGTCAACATCAAACAATACAGCCTTGATCATACGGTCACTTGAAACTCTTTATCTCATCATAAATGCGGTTGGCGAAATCTTCTGTTTTGATTCCATATTCCACTTTGCCTTCGCGGTTCCTCACAGCGACAGTCCCTGCATCCTCTTCTTTCTGCCCGATAACAAGCACGTAATTTATTTTCTGCAATTGCGCTTCTCTTATCTTGTTCTGCATGGTCTTTTGTTCTGCGTCAATATCAGCACGGATTCCATTTCCTCTCAATTTCTCCAACACTTCTTGCGCATACTTGACATTCTTGTCAGACATCGGCACGACACGGACTTGCAACGGCGAAAGCCATGCTGGGAATTTGCCTTGATAGTGTTCCACCAAAATACCGATGAATCTCTCTAGGCTTCCAAAAACTGCGCGATGGATTATGACAGGCCTGTGACCTTTTCCATCCTCACCAACATACTGTACGTCGAATCTTTCAGGCATTACAAAATCAGCCTGTACGGTTCCAAGCTGCCAAGATCTTCCCATAGAATCTTTGATGTGGAAATCTATCTTCGGCCCATAGAATGCACCATCGCCAGGATTTAATTTGTATTTCATCTTTTTCTTTTCCAGTGCGTCTTTCAACGCCTTTTCTGCAATTTCCCATATTTCCTTATTGGCCATCGCACCTTCTGGTCTTGTCGATAATTCTACATGATAATCAAATCCAAAAATCTTGTAAACATAATCTATAAAGTCAATGACCTTCCCAATCTCACTCACAGCCTGTTCAGGCGTTGCGAAAATATGCACATCATCCTGAACGAACGCCCTGACACGGAACAATCCTGACAATACGCCGCTCAGCTCGTTCCTGTGGTCCCATCCGAATTCAGCCAGTCTCAACGGCAAGTCACGGTAGCTCTTGCTCGAAGTCTTGAAAACCATTATCGCTCCAGGGCAGTTCATAGGCTTGACTGCAAAGTCCATGTCCTCGACTGTAGTGAAGAACATGTTGTCCTTGTAATGATCCCAGTGCCCGCTGATTTCCCAGATGTTCTTGTTCAGAATCATCGGCGTAAGGATTTCTTTATAGTCTTGCTTGACATACTCGTTGCGCAAGAATTGGATAAGCGTGTTCCTGATCATGTTCCCTTTCTCGTGCCAGAAAACCATGCCAGGTCCTGACGGGTGGAAGCTGTACAGATCCAATTGTTTGCCGATGATGCGATGGTCGGTATCAGGCAATGTCTCTTCAACCTTGGTCTTGCCCAATGCAGGCTTGGAAGTTTTCTCTTTCAATGTCGCTGCAGTATACGTCCTTGACTGCTCGGCCAACGGATGTCCTTTCACCGATATCGCAAATTGCTTGTTCCATCCGAATGGTGCGCGGTAGACTTCCAGCTTGGCATCCTTTGCAAATTTCTCCATCAGTGTCAATATCTCAAACGCAGCCGTAGGCTTTGCCAAATTGCTGCTCAAGTGCGCATAAGGGTATATCAGGACCTTTTTTATTTTCAATTGCTTCAAAAATTCAGTAGCTCCCTCAATCGCTTTCTGTGCTATGGTCTTGTCATCGTTTTGTTCGACTGCAGTAAGCAAAACAAGTATGTCCTCCAGCTTGTGCTTGCCTTTCTTTATCTCTTCAGCCTGCTTGATCTCCTTCTCTATAGGCTCGTATTCCACCCAATCGGCATGCAGTTGCAGTATCCTCATGACAACAAATTAGAACTAAAAGTAGATTAATATAGTGTTAGAATAGATTTTCACAGCCCCGTCGTCTAGCGGCCAAGAGAGTCAAAAACTCTGGTAAGATGTCAGCCTCTGGAGCTGAAGACGGCAGTTCGAATCTGCCCGGGGCTACACTAATGTAACTTTATCGAAGTAGTGCCTTAGTTCAGGTGTCAAGTCATCATAAAATGCCTCAAGAAATGAACCATTTCCAATTCTTATAAAAACTACACTGAGTTTTCCTGAGTCAAATGGTATAATGCGTTTTATAGTTCCGCCAGAATTTGCATATCCAGAACGGCAAAAAGAATAGCTGGTAGTTTGGTCTTTATTAAACCTGTCATGGGGTAAACTATAACCGTTCACAAATTCTTCGATAAGTTTGGCATAATGATTTCTCAAAAAGCCATTAACTAGTCTATCGTAATTTACTTCAACTTGCTGTACCTGAATACTGACCCACACTTCAATTGGTGTTAAAAGCTAATAAGGATTGTTCACACTTTTTGTCAGAACATTCTATCATGTACTGATGAGGAAGAAATAAATCATGTTTGTCTACTCGGACAATACGATAGTATGTACCAGGCTAGTCTTCATAGCCAATAACTCGCCAATTTGCTCTTATCGCTTCTTGCGCAAGCTTGTCGGCTTCTTCGTCACTATGTGCGTATAGTACTGGAATCAAATTGTTACCCTCACACAAGTAGTCAAAATTAGTCCTGACATCCTTTTTTGCCATATGTTCGGTAAATTTGTGTAAGTCATTCACACTTTTCAGTACCACTGAGTTTAGAACAGCTTCATATAATCGTCCCGAATGTTTGTTAATTATGGTATACTTGCTGCCCATTAAATTTCTTATACTGCTGGTAGTTACTTTCATATCTGATAATATATCGTTCATTTTTGTCACCTATTTACTATAGCTTTTAGCACTTTATCAGCTACAATCACATCAGCGACACTACTAACAACTTCCATTCTAGCAACTTTATACTCCCTAGCTGCGCCCAGCAGTGTAGATAAAGGAATTTTACGAGAAGTTTGGACTGCTTCATATAGGGCAGCCAAGTTCGGATACTTCAGCTGATAGCTCATGTTACTTCGCCTCTTTCATTCTTTTCTTAAGATATACAATCCTTTCCTGGATGAACTTCATCTCCCTCACAGACCTGGCTGCAAACAGTTGCTGCTTTGCCTCGAAGAGCTGTTCCTCGAAGAACTGGTTCTTGGTGATGTTCATCTTGTCGTTCATTTTTGTTTACCCCCCAAGCTTTTCACAAATTGATTTTTGTAAGTCTGGCTGAATCCTTCATCGTTCAGATATCTCAATAATTTGCCAGGTAAATTTTGATTAACAACATGGCAGATATCATATATGCTGATG
>SCSR01000007.1 GCA_004297575.1 archaeon | reverse complement strand
CTGGATTGCAAAAGGCTGGGGCTGACTTGCCAGAAGCGTCTGCAGGAGGACTGTTAGGGGTGAAGACAGAATTGGATCCTTATCTGACAAAGAACGACTCGCTTGTAGGGTGCATAGTGGGATTGGCAGGGCAGTTGCCTGAACCTGTGACAAAGATCGCGTTCGAAGTCAACATGCTCGAGAGGGTTGTCAAGCCTGCACCTGTAAAGGTAGGGGATAAATTGTTGATTAACATCGGGACGATGCGCTCTGTCGGAGAGGTGGCTGCGGCAAAGAAATCAAGGATAGAGATGAACCTCAGCATACCAATCGTGGCAGAGGGAAGGATTGCTGTATCAAGACTGGCAGACGGTAAGTGGAACCTTATCGGCTATGGGAATTTGTGATGAATGATGTTAATCACCAGAAAAGATAAGACAAAGCCGTTCAATAATCCAACTGGCGAACATATTTATGAAATGATTGGACGCTCCAAAAATCTTGGCGGAGCCACCAAACACAGTTTTGGACACGTGATCATACTTCCAAAAGGCTCCTCAAGGCCGCATTACCATACCGAGGCTGAAGAAACATATTACATACTGAAAGGCAATGCGAAAATGGTGGTCGATGGCAGGGAATATTTTCTTTCCGCAGGGGATGCTGTGTTCATCCAACCTCCTGAACGCCATCAGATTTTCAACGAAGGTGAGGAAGATTTAGAGTTTCTAGTTGTATGCGTCCCGGCTTGGGAATCTAACAATAGCGTTTACATTGATGAATAAATCATTGCCGAAAATTTGGCTACTGGCTTATGATGCGCAATAGATAGAGCCTGATGATGACGATCCTGTCGAGCTAGCTCTTACCTGATAGTATCCGGCACCTGCGTTCCTGCCTGTACAAGACGATGAACCCTCGGCACCCGCTGCTATCGAAGCAATCGCACCGCATGTGACTGCTGCACCGCTAGGAGGCGTGACCGTGACTGTTACAGAACCTGATGTCTGAGTACCGTCGTTCCTGACGAAAACAGTGATGGCTCCATTGTTTGGCGCACAGCTGCTGGCACTCGCGTCGAGACTCAACACGACTGCAGTCTTGCTTGTGAATACGCCAGAAATGTAGGCATATGCCAAACCAGCCAGACCTATAGTCATGATAAGCATGAGAAGCATCGCAATAATGTCAGAAACACCCTTGCTCATACAATTATTTTCTCCTTTCACCTATTTAAATATCGCCTGAGCGCAATGAACCTGTCTATTTGCATCTAAAGCCATACCCCGAAAACATAAGCTAATGTAATCAACGTGAAATGGGTCAGAACTGAAAGAATTCCCAAAATCCATGCCCACTTGTGTACAGGATTCCATAGACTTCCCCATAGTTTGATGAATTTTACCGGCAAAATCCTGCATGTCAAGAAAATCAACAAAAAGAATATCGCGCTGACAGTCCCGAACCAAAACCCGATATATTGGCCGAATATGGTTGTAACCACTGGATAACCTCTAAATTATTTAACAGCCATAACTTAAATCAACTCCGAAATAACAATTAACATGTATGAAGATTATCTTGGACACCAGCTTTTTGATAGATATTTTCAGGTTTGGCGTAGACGTTTCAGAGATGGGCGACAAGTTTTACACTGTCAGGGGTGTGATGAAGGAACTGAGGGAGCTTGCAAAGAGGGGTGAAAAGAAGAACGCGAGCATCGCGCTCAAGTGGATCGATGTTATGGGTGTAAAGGTGCTCGAGTCGGAAAAGAGAAGGACCGATGACATGATTATTGACGCAGCTGGGAAGGAGTATGCGGTTGCGACCAGTGACAGGGAGCTCCGTGCAAGATTGAAGCGGGCAGGAGTGAAGACTATTTATATAAGGGCGCGAAAACATTTAGAATTGGGTTGAAAATAATGTTGTTCCTAGTATCATTCGTTGCAGCCCTGTTTGCGCTGTTGTTTGCGGGCGGATTATCTGCATACATCTTGCGCAAGAAGGTCGATTCACAGAAGATGCTCGATATCGCTGCGGCCATAAGGAACGGTGCGAACGCTTACCTGTACAGGCAGTACAAGACACTGGCTCCGATCGTTGCCGTCATTGCTGCTGTCCTTTATTTCGCTGTCAATCCCATCACTGCTGTGACGTTTGTTGCCGGTGCTTTACTTTCTGCCC
Organism: archaeon; assembly: GCA_004297575.1. Taxonomy (GTDB): domain Archaea; phylum Aenigmatarchaeota; class Aenigmatarchaeia; order CG10238-14; family SCSR01; genus SCSR01. Next base: position 4,566 of record SCSR01000007.1, on the reverse strand, counting down.
TTGCCGGTTATATCGGGATGAACATTTCTGTCCGTGCTAACGTGAGGACGACGGTTGCTGCGAAAAAGGGATTGAGCGAGGCGTTGAATGTCGCTTTCCGCGGAGGGACTGTGACAGGAATGGTTGTTGTCGGTTTGGGATTGCTGGGCGTAGCTGCGCTTTACAATTACACAGGCGATGTGGCTTCGTTGATCGGCCTCGGTTTCGGTGCAAGCTTGATTTCGCTTTTCATGAGAGTAGGCGGTGGCATATACACAAAAGCTGCTGACGTGGGTGCTGACCTTGTTGGGAAAGTGGAGAAGAACATCCCAGAGGACGACCCGAGGAACCCAGGAGTGATCGCTGATAATGTCGGGGACAATGTCGGTGACTGCGCAGGAATGGCTGCTGATCTTTTTGAATCATATGTCGTGACCATGATTGCAGCGATGCTTCTCGGCACGATATTCGGCCAGAGCGGGTTGCTATTCCCGTTGGTGATAGGCGCATTGGGAATCTTCGGCTCGATTGCAGGCGCGTTCTTTGTCAGGCTAGGAAAGGACAAGAACATCTGGTCTGCATTGAACCGCGGAATAATCATCACTGCTGCCATATCAGCCGTGTTGTTCTACTTTGTTTCGCAAAGCTTGTTTTCAAACTCATTGCCAGTATTTTTCTCGGCATTAGTAGGTCTGGTGGTGACAGTAGCGATCGGACAGATTACTGAATACTACACAGGCAGGGGAACCAAGCCGGTTCGCGAGGTTGCAGAAGCTGCCAAGACAGGCGCTGGGACTAACATCATTTCAGGATTGGCATTCGGGTTGCAGAGCACTGCTCCGACCGTGGTGTTGATTGCCGGTGCGATACTTGCTTCATACTATTTCGCAGGAGTTTACGGGATTGCCATCGCAGCCCTTGCCATGCTCTCGGTCACAGGGATGATTGTCGCAGTTGATGCTTATGGGCCTATCACCGATAACGCAGGCGGGATTGCAGAGATGTCCGGCCAGCCTGAGAAGGTCAGGAATATCACGGATGCATTGGATGCTGTTGGGAATACTACAAAGGCAGTCACGAAAGGATTTGCCATAGGCGCGGCAGCACTTGCAGCATTGTCACTTTTCGCAGCATATGCAGAAGCTTCGGGATTGCAGGTCATCAACCTGTTGGACCAGAGAGTAGTGGTGGGATTGTTCATAGGTGGAGCGCTGCCGTTCCTGTTCTCATCGTTCACCATGCGCGCAGTAGGCCGTTCTGCATTTTCAGTTGTAAATGAGGTTCGCAGGCAATGGAAGAACAAGGGCATCATGTCAGGAAAAGTCATGCCTGATTATGCCAGGGTGGTAGACATTACGACAAGGTCTGCATTGAGGGAGCTGATAGCTCCAGGCGTGCTTGCTGTTGTAGCTCCGATTGCGATCGGATTCCTATTAGGCAGCCAGGCTCTTGCCGGATTGCTGGCTGGGGCGATTGTCACGGGGTTCCTGATGGCGGTGTTCCTTGCGAATGCAGGCGCGGCATGGGACAATGCGAAAAAGTTCATCGAGGCAGGCAATTTCGGAGGCAAAGGAAGCGAGGCTCACAAGGCGGCTGTTGTCGGCGATACGGTAGGCGACCCGGCGAAGGATACTGCAGGCCCGAGCTTGAACCCATTGATCAAGGTATTGAACATGATTGCGCTATTGTTCGCTGCATTGATAGTAACATACGGGCTGGGCTAAAAGCATTTATATTGAAAGGATGGAATTTGTTTAGTTATGTATAGGATTTACGAGGTTGAGGACAAGGTAAGGGTGCCTCCGGAGAAGCAAGGCATGTCGCTGACAGAGTCGGTAAAGAAAGCCATAGCCGAGAAGATGGAGGGCTCGTTGGACCCGGCGTTGGGCGTGGTGCTGGCTGTCACAGATGTGCAGAATATCGGCGAGGGAAGGATATTCGCAGGTGATGCTGGCGTGCATTACCATAGCAAGTTCAAGATTTTGACATACAAGCCGGAATTGCAGGAGCTGGTGCAGGGCGAGGTTGTTGACAACGCGGAATTCGGCGCATTCATACGCATCGGCCCGTTGGACGGTCTGGTCCACATATCGCAGATAATGGATGATTTCGTTTCTTATGACAACAAGAACTCAGTGTTCTTGGGCAAGCAGACCAAGCGCAGCCTGAAGGAAGGCGACATGGTGAGGGGAAGAGTCATCGCAGTCTCGTGGGGAGAGCAGAACAAGATAGGATTGACCATGAGGCAGAATAGATTGGGCGCGATACAATGGATTGAAGAAGACAAGAGGAAGAAGAAGTAATATGGTGAAGAAGACACAGGTTTGCAGGAACTGCAGGAGGTTCGTGACAGGAAAGGTGTGCCCTGTTTGCAAGTCTACGAATCTTTCGAGCAGCTGGAAGGGAGCAGTCATAATTATGGATGTCAGCAGCGAGGTTGCCAAGGACATGAAAATCAGCGAGCCAGGCAAGTATGCGCTGTACGTAGGGTGAAAAACATGGAAATGAACATACAAAGCGAACAGGACAATCCGTTTTTGAAGACAAAGACGCTTATTGTTAGCCTGAAGCATGCCACGGCTGCGACGCCATCCAAGGCTGAACTTATCAAGGCGATTGCAGCACAGAAAGGCGTTGACGAGGCGCAGGTTGTTGTCAAGTATTTGGTGACGAAAAAAGGCGTTGCAGAATCTACGGCAAAGGTCAAAATTTTGAGTGAAAAACCAGAGGTGAAGCAAAATGAAGCACAAGGAAATCCAGCAGAGCAAGCTCCTAAAGAATAAGCCATGCAGCCGCTGCGGCGAAGGCACTATGATGGCCCAGCACAAGCAGGCTGACGGAAAGAGCCGTTTCTATTGCGGCAAGTGTCATCTGACAGTTTGGGAATAAGCGTTTAAAGGCCAAAATCGAGTTAAAGTTTCATGGGATTAGTATACTATACAATAGTGCCAAATGATTGGAGCACTGTTTATTTTGACTTGTGGGACATGGAAAGGAAAGTTCTCACTTCTTCTTTGAAGGGAGTTAATCTTGAAACTAAAGAAAGAGCGTTGCTAGAATCGGTAGTACCTCCGTTTAATGAAGAACAAAAGGTTGTATATGAAAGTGTAGGCGATAAGGTTGTTAAGAATAACACTATGCAGTGGATTGAACCAGAAATCTCAAACTTGAATGAATTGAATACGATGATAAGATTAACGTTGGAAAAGGAATACTCATTACCTGCAGGCGAACTGAGCAAGCCCGTTGTAGAACATCCGTATGAGATTGACTCTGCAAAGGAAGGTGCAAAGGCAGGCAGAGTTGTGCCTGGAGACATGCTATTGGATTTCGAAGCTGTTAAGAGAAATGAGTTGTATAGCGCCGAAGAATTACAGAATTTACCATACATGCTAACCCCAGATTCTATAATTGTCTCCAAAAAGGCTGTAAAAAATCTCGGAAATATGGGACGAGCACTGTTCTATTGGGCGAATCTATTTTCAACATTTGGAGTGGTTGATGCTGCCAAAATCTATCGCGGTTACTCGACAGAAGAACTCCTAAGGGAAAATGATGAAGACTCTTGCATTTTACCTCCAGATGTCGTTTCATATGTAGAAGCGCTTGGACAGTGGGAAAGTCTAGTGATAGCACCAAAATTGGAAGGGTTGCCTGGTATGAGAGGCTTCAATACCTTTATGCACAACTGCACACACGTAGAATATTACAGCATGAAATATGCGAAAACCATTCCTATGGGCATAGTGATGGCTTTGCGTGATTTGGAATTGAAACATAGATCAAATATAGATTCTGTTCATTATTCTTTTTCATTGCCAGTAGAAGGTGGTGGTTTCCTTTCTCCATATCATAATGCCATATTCTGGAGTGACAGAGATTTTGAGAATAGGAGAAAATCTGCGCAGTTGGTAGCTAGTTTGCTTGGTGGAACACTTGAAAAATTAGAAAATCCAGAGGATTATGATAAACGAATCTTCAAGAAATTGGAGAAGGATATAGAAGACAAGCAAATGGTAGCGACCCCAAACCTGAGATAGAGTAATACGCTTTATTAATTTTCCTAACTAATTCCTTACTATGAACTCAGAAGAGCTGAAGAGAAAGTACTTGGAGTTTTTCAAGAGCAAGGGGCACAAGGAGATTCCAAACGCTTCGCTTATCCCAGAGAACGACCCGACAGTTTTGTTCACAACAGCAGGCATGCACCCGCTGGTCCCGTACCTGCTGGGACAGCCTCATCCGCTTGGCAAGAGATTGACCAACGTGCAGAAATGCCTGAGGACGGACGACATTGACGAAGTAGGGGATGCAACACACGATACTTTTTTCGAGATGCTTGGTAACTGGTCGCTTGGCGATTATTTCAAAAAAGAAGCTATATCATGGAGCTACGAGTTTCTCACCGGCAAGGAGTGGCTTGGCCTTGATAAGAAGAGGCTGGCAGTTTCCGTTTTCGCTGGGGACGCGGATGCGCCGAGGGACAATGAATCGGCAGACATATGGAAATCTCTCGGTATGCCACCAGAAAGGATTGCATACCTTCCGAAAAAATATAACTGGTGGGGACCTGCTGGGCAAACTGGA
>SCSR01000060.1 GCA_004297575.1 archaeon | reverse complement strand
ATGTAAAGGACACGGAAAGTTTCGTTAATGTTGTGAAAAGCATCGCCCCTTCGTTCGGAGCGATAAATTTGGAAGATATAGAATCGCCGAGGTGTTTCGAGATTTTCGATGCGTTGAACGGGAAGATAGGCATACCTGTTTTCCATGATGATAGACAGGGGACAGGAATGGTCACTACGGCTGCGTTGATTAACTCGCTGAAGATTTTGGGCAAGAAGATTGATAGCGTGAAGATTGTTATTGCAGGCGCTGGGGCTGCGGGTTATGGGATTATCAAATTGTTGAAGGCAGTCGGTGCGCAGAACATTATTGTCACTGATTCCAAAGGCATAATCTACCAAGGCAGGGAAGGCTTGACCAAGTACAAGCAGGAACTGGCTGACGTCACGAACCGTGAGAAAATCCACGGGACTTTGGCAGATGCGTTGAAAGGAGCGGACGTTGTGATTGCGGCTTCTGCTGTCAAGGGATTGGTGACAAAAGAAATGGTGAAATCTATGAATGCTGATCCGATTGTTTTCGCGCTGAGCAACCCTGACCCGGAGATATTTCCTACAGATGCAAAAGAGGCAGGTGCAGCAATAGTCGCGACAGGCAGGGGTGATTTTCCAAACCAGATTAATAATGTGCTAGTTTTCCCAGGTGCGATGCGCGGAGTGTTGGATGCGAATGCCAGCATTATCAACGAGGAGATGATGGTGAGTGGGATTCATGCGCTTGCAGATATCGTGAAAGACGAGATGGACAGGGAGCATATCCTTCCAGCTGCGAATGACAAGAGGATCCTGCCTGCTGTCTCGAATGCTGTGAGAGAAGCTGCTGTCAGGACTGGCGTGGCGAGAAACAAATAATTATAAACCAACATCTTTAGCGATTGCCTTTATAGCTTTGATAGAAATATCCAAGAACTCGTCCAAGCTTAAACCGATTTTCTCACATTCCATGATGATATCCCTATTCACTCCAGCTGCGAATTTCTTCTCTTTCAATCTCTTTTTCAAACCGTGGACATCCATTCCATCTAAACCTTTCCTTAACAAAGCATATGCATGTATGAGCCCTGTGACTGTCTCCGAGCAAGCGAGAGCAAATTCCACTTTTTCGGTTCTGTTCTTCTCTTTCAGACCAGTGCAATCCCATCCATAACCATGTGACAAAACAATTTGAATGAATTTATCATCGAACCCAGCATTCTTCAAAATTTCAGGAGCTTTTGTTAAATGATTCTTTGTGTCAGACTTTGTTATCCCCCAGTCTACATCATGAAGCAGTCCAAGCATTTTCCAATAGTCTTCATCTTCTCCAAGCCTTTTTGCAATGGCTCCCATAATCGCTTCGCTTTCCAAATAGTGGTTGATGTCAGATTTTTCCTTGTTATATTTCTCGATAAGTTTCAGTGCTTCTTCTCTAGTTAGAGGTAATGCCATTTAATCAACTGTGCTCCCGGCGGGATTTGAACCCGCGTCTCAAGCTCGAGAAGCTCGAATCCTTGACCGGACTAGACGACAGGAGCCTATTAGATATTTTGTCTTACCAAAACAAATTTAAATAGCAATTGAAACAAATTATAACTAACCTTTCTGATTAGTGATAATACATGCCAGAGATAATGCCTGAATACATGGGATACGACCGCACGATAGCGGTGTTCTCGCCAGACGGGAGACTGTTCCAGGTAGAGTATGCCAAGGAAGCAGTCAAGAGAGGAAGCACATGTTTGGGCATTTCATTCAAGGACGGCGTGGTGTTGGCAACAGTAAAGCCGACAATCGACCTGATGGTGCCTGCTTCAGCTGAGAAGATTTTCGAGCTTGACAGCCACATCGGAGCTGTGACAGCAGGGTTGCTTGCAGATGCCCGTGTCATCGTCACACAAGCAAGGATACGAGCACAGATAAACAAGATCACTTATGACGAGCCTATCGATACATGGAACATCGCACATGTCATCGGCGACAGGATGCAGATATCGACGCTTTATGCAGGTTTGAGGCCTTATGGAGTTTCGTTTTTGATTGGCGGGCATGACAAGACTGGTGTTCACCTAGTGGAATGTGACCCGTCAGGCATGCTTTACGAATGGCAGGCATATGCAATCGGTCGCGGAGCCATAATGGCAAACAAGATTTTCAAGCAAAAGTGGAAGCCAGGCATGAGCGAGAAGGACGCGGTTGACCTGGCCGTTGACGCGTTGACCAAGACAGAAAAGGGCGCTGGCAAAGATACGATTGACATTGTTGTTGTGAAGAAAGGCTCCAAGTTCAAGAAATTCACCAGGGAAGACTTGGACAAGCTGCTCAAGTAATCAGAATGTTTAAATCGTTAAATTTTTAAAAATTATTCTATGGACAGACACATAGGTCTTGTGCGTGTGAAAATTCGTTCTACTCAATATTCCTCTTCATTAGAAGAATATCTTGCAAAAAATAAAATGCCATTTACACGAGCTGGATATGCAAAAGAGCTAATCGGAAATAGGCCAGTATCATTTTATGTCATTGAATTTTATGAAGATGGCGCATTAAAGGATGTTATGGCATTAAACAATGTGGTAGATGGAATTGCTGACATATCGAGACTAGCAAGTACAATTGAAGATGGGGCGAAATATGTAAGTGCACAATTACAAAGTGCCAATGGCGGTGCAAATAGAATAAAGGATTCTCTATTGAAAGAGACAGAAAATGCAATTCTGGAATGCAATACTTATCCGTTTAATACTGCGAAAGTCAGAATTCTTGGCCAAGAACAACTGGCATCCAGTTTCACCTGAAAGTGAATTGCTTTTTGATTAGTATTCCAAACGCTTAAATCCACCGAAATATCAATATCAAGTGAACTAGAAAAGAGAGATAAAAGTGTCAGTAAACGTGGACAAGGCTGTTACAGCCAGATTAAGCATTGGCAGTAAGAAATTCGAAATTTTGGTAGACCCTAACAAGGCGCTGGAATTCAAGAAAGGCGCTTCTATAAGCATGTCAGACATTCTCGCTTATCCTGTTGTTTACAAGGATGCCAAGACCACTGAGGAAGTGGCAGCGGCTGATTTGCAGGGTGCATTCGGCACAACCGATGCGTACAAGATCGCGGAAAAAATCATCAAGCAGGGAGAGATGCAAGTCACTACAGAACAAAGGAGGCAGATGGTGGAACAAAAGAGGACGCAAATCGCCGCTATCATCGCCAGGCAAGCCGTAAACCCGCAGAATAACCTGCCTCATCCGCCGCAGAGGATATTAAATGCCATGGACCAAGCTGGAGTGAACGTTGACCCTTTTGCAGATGCCAACGTGCAGGTGGACAAGATATTAAAAGTCATCAAGCCCATACTCCCGATAAAGTTCCAGAAGATTGTTTTACAGCTGAAGATCACTCCCCAGTTCGCAGGCAAGGCTTATCCGGTGCTAAAGACAGCAGGCAACATGCAGCAGGAGCAATGGCTGAATGACGGGAGCCTGCAGGTGAACCTGGAAATCATGGCTGGAGTGCAGGACGAGCTGACGCAAAAGCTTGCAAACCTGACTCACGGGCAGTATGAAGTGAAAGTTTTGAAAAGGGAGGACGTTTAAAAGGTTTCTTTTCCAATATTTTTAGACACGTGATAACATGGATACAAAGTTAGTTTTGCCAGGGGACCTCATTGGGGAGAGGAAAGGAAGAAGATTCGGCAGGGGCACTTTTGTCGAAGGTGAAAATGTCTATTCTGCTGTGCTGGGCATCCCACGCGCCAGCGAGGTCGAGATTTCAGTTATCCCAATGTCAGGAGTATATCTGCCGGTCATGGGCGACAGGGTGATAGGCACGATAAAGAGCGTAGAAGTTTCCGGATGGACAGTTGACATCAATTCTCCTTATACAGCATTCCTGCCGTTGGCAGAAGCGGTCGATGAATATGTTGACACTTCACGCGAGGATATCAGCAGGTTTTTCGACGTAGGCGATGTCATCTTCTGCAGGATATCCAAGGTCACAAAGGGCATGAACGTGCAGGCGAGCATGAGGGACATGATGAGCAGGAAGCTTTTCAGCGGGGCGATACTGAACGTTACTCCGAGCAAGATACCAAGGATAATCGGCAAGGCTGGGAGCATGGTGCAGCTGATCAAGCAAAAGACCAAGTGTGACATTTATACAGGGCAGAACGGCTTGGTGTGGATACGCGGCGATGACAAGGCCAAGGCGATAGAGACGATTTTGATGATAGAGAGGGAATCTCACCTGAAGGGATTGACAGAAAAAGTGGAGAAGATGCTGGGATAGATTATGGGAAAGAAATCTGATGTGCAATTGATTGTAGACGGCAAGAGGACAGACGGAAGGGCGCCAGAGGATGTGCGACCGATAAGCATGAGATTGGACGTGGTAAGCCGCGCGAACGGTTCGGCTGAAGTGTCATTCGGCAAGACTACTGCTGTTGCAGCAGTCTATGGCCCAAGGACTTTGTTTCCGAGGTTCATGCAGGAATCGGATACAGGAATCATCAGGACAAGGTACAACATGGCACCGTTCTCGGTTGTTGACAGGAAATCCCCAGGCCCAGACAGGAGAAGCACTGAGATTTCAAAGGTCGTCAGGCTTGCGCTAGAGCCATCGATATTTTTGGAAGACTTTCCCAAGGCGACGATTGATGTTTATGTAGAGATAATCCAGGCAGATGGAAGCACGCGTGTTACCGGGATAAATGCCGCATCATTGGCACTGGTCGCTGCAGGTGCGCCGATGAAAGATATGGTGACTGCTGTCTCGGTCGGAAAGATTGACGATACGCTGATTGTCGACTTGAACGGTACAGAAGACCAGAACTCCCAGTCGGATGTCGCAGTCGCTATCATGCCTAGGACGGACAGGATTACGCTTTTGCAGATGGATGGCGTACTTACAAAGGACGAGGTGATGACGGTCTTGTCTTTTGCCAAGGAGAACTGCCACAAGATAAACGAGCAACAGAAGAAACTGTTGCTTGAGAAATATACAGGTGAATAAAATGGAAAATTATGCGCTAGAGCTCATACAAAAGGGGACGAGGATCGACGAGAGAAAGTTTGACCAGTATAGAAATATCGAGATAAAGACAGGTGTCATCGGTCCGGCAGAAGGTTCTGCACGCGTCAGGATCGGAGATACAGAAGTCATAGTCGGAGTCAAGATGAACACAGGTACGCCATTCTCAGACATGCCTAACGACGGCACTATGATGGTTTCAGCTGAATTCACGCCATTGGCTTCGCCTGATTTCGAGTCGGGTCCGCCTGGAGAGGATGCGATAGAGTTGGCAAGACTGGTCGACAGGAGCTTGAGGGAGAGCAAGTGCATCGATTTCAGCAAGTTGGTTATCACGCCAGGGGTGAAGGTTTGGTCTGTTTATATTGACATCCATATCATCAATCACCAGGGAAACCTGTTGGATGCAGCAGGGCTTGCAGCAGTTGCCGCCTTGTGGAACGCTTACATACCCAAGTACGAGAACGAGAAGATAGTGCGCGGAGAGCCTGCAGGAAAATTGCCTATCTCATTCAAGCCTATCACCATCACAGTCGGGAAGGTTGGTAACACACTTTTGGTTGATCCTGTTTTGGAAGAAGAGTCTATCATAGACGCGAAGATGAGCATCGCGATAAGGGATGACGGCAAGATATGTGCGATGCAGAAGCAGGGGCACGGGACTTTGGAGTTCTCTGATGTGGACAAGATGATTGACATCGCCTTGAAGAAGAGCGAAGAACTGAGAGGACTGATCTGATGGCAATAAACCACATCACCAAGAAAATCAAGCTGGCCAAGCTTAGGAAGATAAGGAACGCCCCGAGATGGGCTGATATCAAGAAGTTCGGCATGAAGCGCGCAAGAAGCAGAAGGATCAGCGTAGACAAGATTGTCAGATGGAAGAGAAGCAGAGTCAGAATCTGAATTCTTATATAATTACAATCATTAAAGAAGGATTTGCTAAATATTTAGCTGCCTGTCCAGCATGACATCGTATTGTCACACCTTCCGCCCACTGGAACAGACGATAGACAGAGGCCGGTAGCAGTCAATGTAATATTTGTTCCTTTAGTCCAAGCAACAGTAGTAAAGTTAGATGCAGTCAAGCTTGTCATATTTGGTGTTACAACCCATGAATTGCTGCCATCAGTTGCCAAGAACTGGATGCTTGATATGGTTTGTATAGAAGGGTTGGAGAATCTAATCAAAGTACTTGATACGCTTTGGATGTTGATTGCAGCACCACCGCATCTCGTGTAATTCTGTGCTGCTGCTCCGGTTATACCAGTCTGCGATGTCGTCGTAGTGGAAAACCATACACTAAGTATGCCGCCAACCGCAACAGTGAATGCAATCAAAAGTATAGTTGCAATCATTGGCGAAATGCCTTTCATTCAGCTTACCGTCCAGCATGACATCGTATTGTCACACCTTCCGCCTACAGGCACAGATGATAAACAAAGACCAGTTGCAGTAAGAGTCGTGTTCGTACCTTTGACCCAAGCTTGTGTAGTTGCGTTAGCTGTTGTCAGGCTTGTCGTAGTCGGCGTTATCAGCCAAGAGTTCGCGCCGTCAGTTGCCAAAAATTGTATGCTTGATACAGTCTGAAGCGAAGGATTGGAAAATCGTATAATCGTGCTGCCTGCGCTCTCTATGTTTATGGAAGCACCACCGCATCTCGTGTAATTCTGTGCTGCTGCTCCGGTTATACCAGTCTGCGATGTCGTCGTAGTGGAAAACCAGACGCTCAATATGCCTCCGACGGCTACAGTAAACGCGATTAGCAAAATAGTAGCAATCATAGGGGATATGGCTTTCATCAATATCTTTATATAATTTGTGCGTGGGGGTTCTTAAACATTACAGTCCTAAAGCCGACATTACAATCGGATTCAGACCTGAGAAAAACAATAAACTTGGCACAAGGAGCACGCCCATGCAGTTGCCACGTTTCGCTTCGATGCTTGCGCACAATAATCCTATAGAAGTTGATGTTAACGCTACTAATAATCCGGCTATCCCTGTGACAAGAAATACCATTGCTGTGATGCCTGCAAGGATTGCAAGAGACAATTTAGTGTAGTCCAGCCTGACCATGAGCTTGGGAATCCTTTTGCCGAGGTATAATGTCAGCATGGAAGATATGCCTGCGGTGAAGATTATCACGCCCGAGAACAGCAGTATGTCGTTGAACGTGGGCTGCAAAATTTGGCTGATAGCAACGCTTGCGCCCGAGCGCGGATTGCCGACAAGATAAAGTGACAACAGGGAAAAGATTTCATTCGAAGTGCCGATGCCTGACATGCTTACCAGGAAACTCCTCGCTTCTCCCATGCCGCCGAGATATTGTACCATGGTCGCAGCCTGGCTCACGCCTATTGCCGGGAGAAAACCAACGATGACGCCTGCGACCGAACCGAGGAGTATTGATTTGAGAATATTTCTTGTTGAGAGCTTTAGATTCTCATTATCTGTCTGTTTCGGCAATCTGGATTTATCCTTCATGCTGATAATAATCGTGCTGATACCGAACATGCCGGAAAGTATCGGGAACAAGATGTTCTGCTGACTGATGATTGAAGAGCCGAGAGTAATCACTCCGAATAATCCTGAAAGCACTATGATTGCCAGCGCACCGAGCATGTTTTTCAGTTTCCTTTCAGAAAGCACCATGAAAATTATTGCAAGCAGTATGGCGTAATGCACATACGGCCGGGAAAGCTCGTAAGCCAGGGTGAAATAATTCGCAAGCAATCCCACGACAATGAAA
>SCSR01000059.1 GCA_004297575.1 archaeon | reverse complement strand
AATATGGACTGTATTTACCCATCAACACGACCTCGCAAGCTTAATATATAGTTTTCTAGGTATATATAGCTTCCAGGATATAGGTCGCAGAAAATGTTATACGTTTAACGATATACCCTTTTCTGGCCGCTGATCAACCATGAAAATCTCGCCAATGTTATACGTCTAACAATCCAGATACCTTCAACCCATGCTCCCAACCTGAAATTAGGTATATCCACACAAAATCCTACAGCTTGCCAAGCTTTTCCTGCACAGCTAGGTATCTCACCACGCTGCCCAAGCTCACCCCTTCCTTCAGCCTCACCATCTTTGCCTTGAACGGCTCTGTGGTCTGGATATCCACAAACTGGACCAGATACTTGGAAATAAGGCGTGAAACGGTCGTATGCTGCATTTTCGTACGTCTTCCAATCTCCCTGTACCAAAGCCAGCCTCCTTCAGCCTTTTCCAGGCAATCTACGATTTTTACAACGCTTCTTGCTTCATCCTTTCTCATGTTTATCCACTCTTTCCTAAAGGCAAACAGGTTCCCGAACTCTCACGGGACCATGTGGTGTAATTTGGTTTTTGGAGAAGAAATAACTTGATTAACACCAGCCGGCTAATAGATATTATGAAGTTCGGCCTTGACAAAAACGAACTGAAAATCTTCCACCGCCTCAACACCCCGAGGAAAATCCAGGATTTCCTCAACGGCTTGAAAATAAATTTTGAGGAACACGGCGATACGCTCATGTCACCGCGAAGAATATTGGCGGAAGGCAAGGCGCACTGCATGGAAGGCGCCCTGTTCGCAGCAGCTGTCCTGTCATTCCACGGCCACATGCCTCTGCTGATGGATATCAAGACCTCGCCTAGCGACTATGAGCATGTGGTAGCCCTTTTCCGTCAACACGGCCACTGGGGAGCAATAAGCAAGACCAACCACGCCATGCTCAGGTTCCGCGAGCCGGTATACAAGACCGTGCGCGAGCTGGCGATGTCATTCTTCCACGAGTATTTTCTTGACAATGGAAAGAAGACTATGCGCAGTTTCTCCAAGCCGTTCAGCCTCGCGCCTTTTAAGGGCTGGATGACATCCGAGAAGGACCTTTGGGAGATATATGATGCATTGGACTCTTCCCCGCACGTGCAAATCCTTAGCAAGGGAATGATAGCCGGCCTCAGGGCAGCTGACAATATAGAGATTGATGCAGGCAAGCTGGTACAGTACAAGCCATAAGTATGCGATTAACCACTTGCACCTGTTAATGAAACTTAAGCCTCCTGATAAGCCAGAGTAGTTTATGGGACTGTTGACAGGGCTTGTAGTCACATTCCTTCTCTACCCGCTGCTGCATTTTGTCCCGATCATCGGCCCTTTCATTGCAGGTTTCATCGGCGGCATGTTCACACACGACATCGGCAAAGGCTTCCTCGCAGGCCTTTTAGGTCCCATGTTCGGTCTGATACTTTTGGCCATATTGTTCGGGGCATTACTGGGTTCGCGCGAAGGAATGGTAGGGACTTTGGCAGGCGCAGTTGTAGGGGGCGCGGTCGGCGTGGTAGCAGCCGGAACTATTGGTCTTTTGGCATTTGCCATTCTCATTACAGCAATCGGTGGCACAATCGGAGGACTGGTCACAGAGCACCGGGACTAGTTTTCCCAAATGAACCTTGGCTTGGAAATCTGTCTTCTCATGTACAGCCCAAACGCCACGCCGAAAATCAACCCGAACAGGTGAGCACCATGCGCTATAGACGAAGGCGCGAACAATCCCAACAACTCTATGAGCGTATACATCACCGCAGCGATTGCCATCGGCATCGGCGCAAACCCTACATACACCACAGCACTCGGCCTGATTGCAGCCACAGCGCCTATGATTCCATATATTGCGCCTGAAGCTCCTATCGCAGGTATGCCGGAATCAAACGCAGTCACCATGTACCCCAGACTCCCGAAAATCCCTGCCAAAAAGAAGATGAGCAGGTATGTCTTGTCATTCACCATGCCCTCCAGAAAAGTTCCGAAGATGAACAATGCGAACATGTTGAAAAAGATGTGGTTGATGTCCGCATGCAGGAATATGGAAGTCACGAATGTCCAAGGCTCTTTTAATGCTGTTGCAGGCGTGAATGCAAACCGGTCCAAGTCCACGAGCTGCTGCATCACAAACACAGCCACTATCACGCCTATCAGGGCGAATGTGACGCGGCCTCTCATAAAAACAAATCGTTTCAGGCGAATTAATAAGTTCACAACTTCAAAGAATGAAAATGGAAAAGCAGGATTTGGAAAATTTTGAAAAGGCACAGCTGATCGCAGCGCAGGTATGGGGCTATTCCAAGCCGCTGGTTGTAAAAGGCGTGAAGCTGCTTGACCTGGCCGAGAAGATTGAGAAGAAGATTTTGGATTTGGGCGGCAAGCCGTCGTGGCCTGTCAACATTTCCGTCAATGACATGGCAGCGCATTACACTCCTGGGCTGGATGACAATTCAATTTTGAACGAAGGCGACTTGGCAAAGGTTGATTTTGGTGTCCACGTTGACGGCTGGATATCCGACAACGCCTACACGGTATGCATAGGCAAGAAGGCGCATCCGATGATCGAGGCGTCCGAGAAGGCATTGGAAGCAGGGCTGAAAGCAGTCAAGCCAGGTGTCAAGGTTGCCGAAGTGTCGGCGATCATAGAGGACATCGTCGCATTCGCGGG
>SCSR01000058.1 GCA_004297575.1 archaeon | reverse complement strand
TATGGCCAAATTTTTGACGGATATGCAGCATCGTTAGAGAGGTGCAAGGAAAGGATAGAAAAGGCAAAGGACAGCATGCTCGAACTTGGTATCGGCGGGACTGCAATAGGTACAGGTATCAACACGCATCCCGATTTCAAGAAGACAATAATCGCTGAACTGAACTGGCTGACAGGTTTCAATTTTTACCAAGGCGACAGTGTCATGATGTCATGGAGCATGGCTGGTTTTGTAGATATATCCAATGCACTCAGGATACTTGCGATTGAGATGAATAAGATTTCGAATGATTTGCGCCTCCTCAACTCCGGACCGAAAGCAGGCATATCAGAGATAGTTCTGCCGGAAGTCGAGCCAGGCTCCTCGATAATGCCTGGAAAAATCAACCCGTCAATCGCCGAGGCTGTGAACATGGTTTGCTTCCAAGTCATTGGTAACGATCATGCGATATCGCTTGCAACAGAAGCTGGGCAGATGGAGCTGAATGTCATGACACCGCTCATTTCATTTGATTTGCTGTGGAGCATGGAACTACTGACCAACACTATGAAGATGTTTAGGAAAGATTGCGTAGAAGGGATGATTGTTGATGAGAAAAGATGCACCCAATTGCTAGAGAATAGCCAAGCACTTGCGACTATACTCAATCCATATATCGGTTATGAGAATGTGGCAGAGATTGTTAAGACTGCATTGCGTGAGAGCAAGTCATTGAAGCAGGTGATACTTGAAAAAGATATTATCCCAGAAGCGTTGCTGGACAAGATACTTGACCCGATGAAAATGACTGAAGCTGGGACAATCGACAAGAAGATTTTGGAAGAAATCAGGGAGCATATGAGGAACAAGGGTATCTGATTATCATTCGCAAGTATTTTGCATTACTAACCGAGTTTCTCATCTATGTTTGTAAGGATGCTGCTTATATCCTGAACGCCGGTGTTGATGTTTCCGACAGTTTGGATGGCTTCTTGATTGCTTTTGATGGTAGAGGCTGGCTCGAACTTCAGAATCCCAGCAAAGTACATCGCTCCCACAGCTATTGCTACGATTACTGCAATCGCAATTGCCATTTTCTTGTTCATCTTGTCACCTCTTGATCGACTTGTTGAGCCAATGGTTGTTTGAACACACCTTGTTTTTGAGCCGGCTGCGGAGACACATCCTGCCTAGATGACTGTGAAGATATCGTCTTGGCCATTTCCACCAGCGACCCTGTACAATACTTGGCCATATCCTGTGGACTTTTTAGTGCGAAACCGCGCGCATAATCAGTGAGTTTACATTCAGCAGTCGATACATCTTGGCCTCTAGCGTATGACATCTTGACGATGCATGCATTGCCTTGCAATCCGACAATTGTTATGTCTGGTGCATTTGCTTCTGGCTTGAATCTGATAGGCTTACATATCCTTACTGCCTGGTCGAAGCAATACCCGTCGCTACCGCAATCGTTCTCGCTCACCTGAGTTCCAGAAGCTTCTGCAGATATGGATTGTATGTCACTGTTGTCGTTCGTCAGCATCAGGTAGAGGGCGTCCTTCAGCATGACGTCTTTCACATATCTCACATCGCTCTTGATTTTCGTTATGTCATCAGTGCTCAAATCTTCCAGCTTCCCTCTGAGTTCCATCTGTATTTCGCTTACTTTGCCTACAGCCGCTTGGAACATCTGCGATACTCTATTGTATTTCTGCGCATCGGTAGAGCCGACAGATCTGTAATATGCAGATATATCATTCGTCTGCCTTGACATCTGGTCTAGTTTCATCTTGAGCTGTTCCATGCTGAACGCGACATCCAAAAGGACAGTGGTGTCTGGAACTTTCGACACAGGCTCTACATAAGTATCTGTAATATCTCCCCTGGTTATGCATTGGGCATTGTTTATGCAACCGTTTTCATCTGTCTGTGTGACTAGCTGTCCTCCTTGCTGCTGGCAACTTGTCACTGCTTGGACTGGCGGGGCGCCCGAACATATTCCGGCGTTAGCGGCACCTGTCTGGAGTTGTTGTCCCGGTTGTTGGAATGAACCTGGTCGACCAGGACCTGCCTGACCTGGCCTAATGCCTTGTCGTCCCCCGCATACTGTTATCGTACATCCCTGAGGGTCGAAACTTGCATACGTCTGACCGCCTTGCTGTCGGCATTCCTCAGTTATCCTTTGTTTTATTGACGGGTCAAAATCTTCTGGACACGGCGGTCTATTGGATTGCTTCTGTATGCACTGGGGAACCTTGCAACTGCCTGAAAAAGAAACTGATGGCGTGCCTCCGAGGGATTTGCATTTTTCCAAAGACATGCTGATGTCCCTCTCGTTCGGACATGCTTGTTCAGAAAGCGGGTTGTATTGTGTTACCTGCTGCTGGAACTGGCAATTATAACGGATGCATCCTGAACCAGGCGGGTCTTCAAATGAAATCGGGTTCCCTCCCTTTTGTGAACAGTCTTGCTTTATCTGGGCATTCTGCTCGGATGAACATGCTGATTGTTGCCTTGGTTGGCCAGATGGTTGTTGAGATTGGCAATTGTAAAAGACACATCCGTTTTGCGTGAACGGGATGGGAGTACCGCCTTGCTTATAACAATCATCTTTTATTTGTCGCTGCTGTTCATCTGCAGGACACTGTGTTTGTTGGGCTGATATAGGTTCTCCGGATGAGGTTGCTGTTTGTCGCGTCGCCTCCAAAGTCATTGCGGACTGAGTACACTGGAAACCGACAACACAACCGTTCCTATCCGTGTTGCTCGTCAAGGCTTGTCCCTGTGGACATGTTGGCGGCTGCGGAGCGGCTGGACATTGTGACGTTGCTATTTGCACGGGTGCTGACACCGATTCGCTCGTCTCAGATATCTGTTCAGTCGGAGCTATGGATGTAGTAGCAGTAGTCTCGCGGGATGTTTCTGTGGATTGTACAGCTTCTGAAGTAGGCGCCACGGAAGTTTCCGGTGTAATCGCGGACGATGTTTCTGCGGTCGCTGTTGTATCAGATGTAACTGGAGTTTCGGCCTCTGTCGCCCTTCCTGTTATCCCAGAAAAGATATTTTTCATGATATCGTCAAAAGTTGCTGCATAGGTAGAGGTGGTTAACACAAGTGTCAACACGAGAACGATAACTAACAGGTTTAGTGGTCTCATCTCAGTATAAGATGGGTTTTTCCCGAATATTAACCTTATTGTAACGGTATTCAGCCTTTCTTCGGCTTGGTAATCTCGTATTCGAGCGTCATCATGACTCTTCCTGCGATTATCCCGATTATCAGAATCAGAAAATAAATTATCAGCTGCGTCTGTTCCATGGAATACTTTGCTTTCTGTGAATATTATCGCTAACCCAAGTGTACTACGTAATCTATATGGTAAGTTTATCATAAGTTAAATTTTCAAACCAAGCAATTCTGTTCCTATTTCTTCAAATAGCTCAGGCGTGGACGCTAAAAAGTAGCTATCGGAAAAGTAGGCTACTCGTTTTCTACTGTCATGCCACACTCCTCTTTTAACTTCATATAACTTAGAATATGGTCCACTGCAACAACCGCCACTATGATAATCTACCTCTAACCCTCTTTTTTCGGCAAAATCATTCATTTTTTTGCGTAAATTATCACTAAAATTAATTGATATTCTCATTCCCAATAGCTCTGGCTGATTTGCACCTCCTTCTTCGAAATAAGCGTTCATATAAAATTGACCTTGCTTTAATCCATTTTCGGATAGCGCACCAATTATATCATTGGAATGAATATATCTAATTTTAGATTTAGTTTCTTTAACGACTTTCTGTGCCTCTTCAAAAGCTAATGCCATTTAACCACTTAATGAGTTATCACAGTTAAAGATTTAAAACCATTTTTATCAGTGACAAAAGCTATTTAAAACTTACTTCCGTTTATAGTCTTATGCAAAAATTGGATTACTCTTCAAAAGACGGTTTTATAGACGTTCCATTAATAATCAAGGAGGGGAAAAAACACGAGCTATTTCCAGGATTGCTCTCGTATATTGGTACGATTAGAACGATGGATTTTCCTCTTTTTGAGAAATTAGGAAGAGTGTATTTGGACAATGCTGCAACAAGCCAAGAGCCACAATCTGTTATAAACAGGATGCATGAATACAGGAAGACACATATCAGAGGAAGCAGCCACTCAGAAAATTCAGCTGAGGCGAGGGAAGCACATGAAAAGTTTGCCGAAACAAGAAAAAAGGTCGCAAATTTTTTCAACTCAGGAAACTATTATGCTGTGTTCACAAGTGGCACTACTGGAGCCTCAAATTCAATAGCGAGCAGATTTCCATTTGAAAAAGGTGATATGCTTTTGCTTACGGAAATGGAACATAATTCTCAGATTCTGACAGCACGAAACTGTGCAAGAAAGGCTGGGTCAGAAATAGCTTATGTTGAGGCTTCTATGCCTGAAGGAAGACTGAATCTGGAGCATTTGGAAAGCATTCTGTATAAGAGAAAGAAAGGAAGGGTGTTGTTTAACCTTGTTCATGTCTCCAATCTCACTGGAGTAGTTAATCCTGTAAAGGAAATTAGAAAAATAATGGATGAAACAGTGGGTGACAGAGGCTTCATCTATCTTGACATGGCACAATCGGCTGGG
>SCSR01000001.1 GCA_004297575.1 archaeon | reverse complement strand
GGGTTATGATAAGCCTGCCCATCCTGTGATTCCACCAAAGGATAGGGATTGCAGCAACTGCAAGAACTCCGAACGCGCCGAGCAGGTACAATGAATATGTCTGGAACTGTTTCAGATAGCCAAGGAAGTAAGCTGCAAAGCCGCCGATAGAAACAATGAGCATCGCCACGGCATGGATTATCCTGTAGCTCGAGTATTCGATAGAGCCGATGTTCGTGGAAGGGATGTTGATGATGGAAGCGCCTGGAGAAAACCTCTTGTGTATGGTCAATCCGTTGTTGCTCGCCTTTACCACATAGTTCGTGCCTTCAAATTCTTCCTGCATACTAGATATTTGTGCCAGACAGGATATGAACATATAAATATTGTTTTGTAAAACAAACTATACTCAAGGCTCCCCTCGTCTAGCCCGGTCAAGGACGTTGCCCTTTCGATTGAATTCGGAAGATTCGATAAAAGGATGAGAGAAGATAGGCAGCAACGCGGGTTCAAATCCCGCGGGGAGCAATCAAGATTTTTCTTTGGCTCTTTTCTTCCCAGTTTTAATCCCGCGCTTCAGCTCATCCGCAACCTCTGACAACGAATCCCCAGCCTTGGATATCTTTTCGCCCGCATCAGAAATAACCTTCCCAGTAGATTCCAGCATGTCCTGCGTCTTTTCGGCAAGCTTTTTGGTCTCTTTCTCTCCCAGCGCTGCAGACTCGCCTATGAGCTCTCCGACTGAACGCGCTGCCTGCAAGATAGGCTTGGTTCTCTCAGTTTTCCTTGGCATAACTACTCTGTTATAGCATTATCCACTTTCATCACATCTTCCGGGCTTGTCATGTCCATGTCATGCGCATTCTTCGCATGTTCCATTATCCTGTCCATCAGCTCTTCCTTGGTCTTGGCCGTGGCTTCGAACCTGCAATTCATTCCTATATCGCTGCATTTGAATGACGGCATATTTTTCACCTCGACCACAATGGGTGCTGGCAGAATTTCAATGCATACTCTAACTGGAAAGTGAAAATCTGACCTTGTCACCGATTTCAACGCCATGCTTCTTTGCAAAACCTGCATTCACCTCAATCACATATCTCGCTTCAGACTCGGGCTTGTATGTCGGGCAGATTATCCTGCACGGTTGGGCATTCTTAACAATGTCAACAACCTTCTGCTGCGAATCAACCCATATTATATCAATCGGGAATGACATGTTCATCATCCATATCCCATGGTAGCCGTCGTAACCGAACGTGAACAGCATCCCCTGGTTTGCAGGCATCGAGCCGCGGAACATCAATCCCTTCATCTGTTTCGGGAATGTATCAGCAACTTCCGCATGCACCGTGGTGTTTCCTAATCTGACATCAATGAATCTCGCAGGCGATTTCAAAATAAAATACGCAGCTATGATAACGACTAGAGCTATCGGCACCAGGACGGTGTAGTCCACTATATCCACCCTTTCTTCCTGAAAACAAGCGCAGCCACGACCACAGCTATAACGGATACGGCAAGCGTCAGCGGGTATGCCAATGGATTATCCAGCTCAGGCATGACTTTGAAATTCATTCCGAAATGCCCGCTAATCATCAATGGAATGGTGAGGATAACAGTGATCGCAGTAAGCTTCTTCATGACTTCGGTCAGTTTCTCGATCCTCACGTTCAGCATGCGCGTGGCCTTGGTCTCATACTCGTATACCACATCGCTCAGCCTTGCTATCTGTGTGTGCACGGTCTCTATGTGCTTGGCCAGCTCGCTCACCACCCCGTCGATATAAATGTTAGCAGCCTTTTCATCAAACGGCAATTCCGAACGTTTCAGCGAGCTGATCGCAGACCTCTCATACCACATCAGCCTTGAGAGCGTGGAAAGCCTTGTCTTCAAATCAAACACCTCGGTCATCACCTCTTCCACCTTCTTGCCGTCGGACATGTTCGCCATAAGCAGCGACTCGAAATGCGGCAGCTTTTCCTCTATCGACTCGAGGTACGACATGTAACTGGATGTGATGCCATAAACAAGATTGTCGAACGCCGCGATCTCCGTATTGCCTTTGTGCAGGCTGTTCTTGACGTTGTCATAAGCAGAAATACTCTGCACGCTGATGGTTATCATAAAGCCCTTGCCCAGCACCACCGCCACCTTGGAAATGCAGTTCAGCTCGAACTGCCCCCTTATCGCTGACAAGTAGAGTATAGCCATGTTGTTGGTCAGATGGAATGCGGAAAAAGTAGGGATCTCAATCGGCCTTATCAGGTTCACAGACACGTCGAGCTTTCTTGCCAATGATTTTAACTCCTCGTCCGTCGGGTCGATGACCTTGAGCCATAAATCAGACAGCTTGAGGAACTTTAAATCTTTCGACGTTATGCCGAGCTCCGAATTGTCTGCCAGGTTTACTGCTGTTAGCACATAATAATTTTCTGATTGCCTGCTTAATTACTTTTTCCCGAACGGGTACATTTCATTGCTTCTCATGTACAGCAGTGCAGCACCTGTTATCATGGCCAGTGCGATCAGGATGCCTGTCCAAGTGGCAGTGCTCACGCCCAGGAACATCCCTGTCGGCACATTGTATGACTGGGTCTGGTTTGTAGCTGAAGACTGGTATGGGGGATTGGATGGAGGCTGGGCAGGCAGTGTTGCGGTTGTAGTAGAAGTCGTTTGTATTATGGCGCTTCTTCCGCCAGCAACAGGCCCTCCAGAGCCTCCTCCCCCAGTTGTCGTTGGTGTCAGTGCTGCAAAAAGGGCATATGGCGTGTGCGCGGATGTTATGGTGAACGTGATTGTATGCGCGGATGTGTCCTTGCTCATAGGCATCTCTACCCATTTGCCGTTGAACTGGTACGACTTGACAGTGCCTTCATCGAATCCCAACGCGTCATAATTCATCGTCGCTGTGATGTTCACCTCGCCGCTGATGTCGATTTCGTACCCCATCATCAAGTTCTGTCCTGCAGGCGGGGCGTATTCTCCCCCGTAAAAACCATCACCCAAAGCGCTGACTTGATGTATGTTTGCGACCGTGGTTGTCAATGATGTTATGGAAATAAACAGTTTGCCTGCGATGTTTATTTTCGCAGGCGAGTTGGGTGAAACTACAATCAGCCTGTTCCTTATTTCTTGAGCTAGCGGGATTTCATTCACATACGCGTTGGCAGTAAGGTCCAGCGTGGAAGATTCTCCATTGATGAAAGTTGCTGTCTTGCCAGTAGCAAGTCCGACCACAAAAAATGATATGTTCTTCCCTGCCATCGTGTTGTCTGGATCAATCATGTCAAAAGTATTCGGTGCAAAGCCATATGTCCCGCCTGTTGTAGTGGTGCTGGCGACTGTCACTCCGTCCACCTTTGTCTCTACTAAAATGCCATCAGGAGCAGGGCCGTTGATGAAATTCACATTTCCATGGAACCTGTTAGGTATGCCAGGCATCGCCATTGCTATGGTGCTGATCAAAAGCAGAGTCAGGCTCGTGCTGAGCATCAATATACGCTTCACGCGAGCCACCTATTCGCATGCTCCCGGGCCATACATGTATCTGCTCGGGACGTTCGCCAACTGGATCCAGTATCCTTGGCCCGGAACCATGTCCTGGACAGGCGTCACTATCTTTTCCTTGTTGTCGAAGGTGTACAACAATGTCCAGAGCGGCGTCTGTGTCACCACTTCAGTCAGGCTCTTGAGAGCGCACGAGGTGGCAATATTCTCAGTCAGCTCGCGCTGATAATAACCTATCAAGCCCCATCCGGATCCGAGGCTCACCTGCGGAGGCGTGGTGTTGCCTTGGGCAAGCAACGTTCCCCAACCATCCATGAACTTTTCAGCAGTGGCATTCTTGTAGTTGACCCAGTAACCATTGCCTGCTGTCATGGCGTTCAAGTCACTTGCAGCGTCGCCCTTTGCCCACATGCGCCACTTGTTGTTCGCAGAATCATATGACCAGACTTGTGCTATATCGTTAATTACATTTGCCAAGACCTTGTCAATGCTTGTAATGGAAGGCACGACTGGCAATGAGATGAGGTTCCAGCCGTTGGTTCCCTTCTTCGACAGCATAATCTTGTAATAAGTAGCTGTGATGAAAGTCCCGTCTGCCGAAACTTTGTTGCCATCTGCATCAGCCACATTGACTATGAGCAGCACATACTTTTTGTTGCTTTTCAACACCGGGTGCTGGATGGTTGCAATCTTTGTAGCGCTGTCAAATGTGACAGTGGTTTCTATGGAGACATCGGTCCCGTCTTCGTGCATCTCGACGTTATCGTTGCTGATTTGCACGAGCTTGCTGAACTGGATGGTGATATTGGCATTGACATCGATACCGATAGAGTTCAATGACGGAGTTATCGATATAATAGACAGCTCTACAGGCGGAGCTTGCGGTTCATTAGTTATCCCTGGCACGTTCGCAGCTGGGCTTTCTAGACCGGATACGGTTGCAGTCACTGTGAAAATATTGGTTGCATTCTGGACCAGGTCTACTGTGATGTTAAAGCTCGTGTTGCCGTTAGCAAGCTGCTGGGAGCCTACAATCACACCATCTGAATAAATCTTTACAAGCGAATCTGCCTGTGCAGTCCCAATAATATTGAATGTAGGCGCGCTAGTCGTGGTTGCAGAAGACGGGCTAGTTACGGTTGGCGCTACAGGCGTAGCTGGATTTAGCAGAGCCACAGAAGTATCTATAACAGTGATGTTTGTAGTTGCATTGATGATAGCAGTTCCTGCCGCATAGGACCTTAAGAACGCATATACCCTGCCAGTTGCATCTGTAGTGTTGCTATACTGTGTCAAATTGCCCAGACTTGTTGTGATGACTATCTTGTAGTTCACCGTCGACATGTTGTTTCCATCCTGGTCTACCAATTGACCGATGACCATGGTTTCATCGGTGCCATTCGCATTTATCGATGTCTTGTCGCTTGACATCACAACCTTTGTAGGCACAGGAATTATGGTGCCGCCTGTAACTGTTATAATTGACGATATAGCGCTGATCCCTGATGACAAATCCTTGACGCCGTATGTCTGGCTGCCTGCAGTCTTCATGGTGATAGTGAACGTCTTTGTTCCCTTGTCTGTTGCGGTAAATTCGTAGTCCGCTGGCAGGACAGCTGTAGCGTCAGTAGAATTTAAATGGACTGTTCCGATGTAGTCTGTCTTTACCATATTTGCCCCATCATACATAGTCACTTTGATTGTGAATGCAGTCCCTACAGTGGCTGCTGATGGCGAGACAAGTGCAATACGGTTTGCAGGGCCGAGAACTGTGAACACATCAGACAAAACGCTGTTTTTCACGACTGCTGGTGCGTTGCCAGTCGCTGTAAAGTTCACTGTATAATTACCATAACCTGGTGAAGTGTCGTTAGCTCCGCCTGGCGCTGTGAATGCCACGGTAAAATCAACAAAATGTCCTACAGCCAATGTCGTCAATGAGGGGGCGATTGTGATGCCAGAGAACCTGTCAGTAACATCCCATAGACCGCTCTTGATAATTTTTATAGAAGTAGCGAGGTTGGTGATGTCTGTGTCGCCCGAGTTTGTGACTGTGTAGACGGATGTGATTGATCCGCCTTGGGAAACTAGCGTGTTCGGCTGTGTCTTGACTGTCACGTCGAGCGACAGGACAGCCAGAGCAGACGCAGCAAATGATAATGAAACTATCACCGTTGCAAACAAAACCAAAATACTTGAGTTGAACTTCGTCATCGGTCGCTCATATGTGCATGCTATTATTAATCTCATGTTATTAACTCCAAGTTGGTGAAGAGCAATCAGTTCAGTTTCTTCGCCTCTCCCCACTTCATCAAAAAATATTCACGTGCAGAGTTCACCATCTCATCATATTCTGTCAAAAAGCAAGAGTGTTGTTCCTTCTTCGCAGCGCCACCGAGCTGCTTGGATACGAGGAAATATTTCTTGTCTGCAACAAAACCGCGCAGGATATTCTGCGTAAGGCCAATCTTCACTCCGATCTTTGCAGCTTTTTTCAGTTCATCCAAATCCTTCGATACAGAAAGCACGCGCACATCTATGTCCTTGCTTACCATTGCCTCTAGCATCGGGAGTATGTCGCTGCCTATCCATGACGGGTCGGTGTTGAAGATGAATACTTCCTTTTTTGCGTTGCGGAAGATGGTGTGCCATGTCTTGGCAATCGCCTCGTATCCGCGTATTGTAAAAACAAAATCCTCGGCTTCTGGCAAAGACGTTTCCGGAATCGTGGAGAAATCCTTGATCAGGCTGTTGTATCTGTCCTTCAGCAGCGAGACCTCCTTCTGGAAATTCTCTATCTTGAGCGAGATGAGTGTCTTGAACGAGCTGGCAAACGGAAGGAGCTTGTATGTTTTCGGTTTGACATCCACCAGTGCCACTAGTCCTTTCTGCGTCAGGGAATTGGTAATGTCATATACTCGCGTTATAGGAACCTTGGACAGCTCGGCTATCTTGGGAGCGGTCAACGCCTTGTACTTTATCAGCAAAAGGTACACTTCAGCCTCATACTTGGACATCCCGAACAGGTGCAGCAAAT
>SCSR01000057.1 GCA_004297575.1 archaeon | reverse complement strand
TTGCTGACAGTAACTTCATAGTTGTGATTGTCGCCAAAAAACTCGGTCATTGCAAGCGCATTACCATCATTCGAGGTGATGTTTGGCAGACCCCAGTTCGCTTCCACGGTTTTGAGGAACGAGTAATGGGTGTAGGATTTTGCCGATTGGTAAGCTTTCTTTGCAGCTGGTCCTACCCATGCTGCGTATATCTGGCTCCCGCCGCTTCCTGGCTCATCGAAGAACAAAAAAATGACTGCTTTCTGTGTCATGAAAACATTGCTGCTGAGTATCTTCGGTACAAGCTCGCTGAGATACTTGTCACCCGTACCCACGCTGCAGTCATGCATTCCATTGCACAAGTTGGGGGTCAACCACATGAAATTGGATGCTGTCTCTGTAGATCTCAAGTCATTCAAGAGTGTGATGTCGTTCACGCCAGCCGGTACCACCTTTTCGCAACGTGACTGGTTGGTTGCTATATCGCTAAAGTACACAAACGGGTTGTGCCTGACCGCATAGTTGCCTATGTTGTCCGTGTAGCAGTTGGAAGGCATGTCTTCCATATAGGCTTTCCATGTGATTCCCTTTGCTTCAAGCCTGTCTACAAGATTTGCGTTCGTCGAGTTCCATGCCTTGTCGGTGCAATTGTTCGAATTAGGTAATCCGTCATAGCCATCACATCCCCATGTTTGACCTGAGAAGAGAGCAAGATAATTGGGAAGACTTGGAACGATAGATGTCGTATATTGTGTAGAAAGGCCGTATGTGTTTGCCAGACTTGTCATGTACGGCATAGCAGGAAAGACTTCGTTCAAACCATGGTTCTCTGCAGATATCACCAGTATATAGTCGAACATTGTAGAGTCGGCTGCGTAGGCTGGCGATGGAAGTAACGCCGACACGATGAAGGTGGCGATGACTAGCAAAAATCTCTTATCTGGCATCAATTCACAATTCCTCACTAGTGAGGATGGCAGGCACCTTAAAAAAGGATTTTCTGTCACTATAGTGGTGACAAAATGTATGTATGTCATTTAAATCCTGTTTCAGCGAGATATCGATGTGCTGGAAGTAAACTATTCGGTTCAGGTGGATTCGGCTAGAATATCGAGGCATGGAAGGGTTATCGAGATAGATTTGCCGCAAAATCCTGTCACAGTGAGAAGTCGAGGAAGAATCAAGCCTCGCCAGAATGTGCTGTTTTTCAGAAAAGCGATGAAAGATTTGGGAAAGTATGGAGAAGCAATCATCGCAGACCCTGATAATCCTTTTTGGCTTTCCAGCGGAGGCGGGACATATGTGACCCAAGACAAAAGGATAATTACAATCACCAGAACCGATGCACCGGTTTATCCAAACAAAGAATCCATTTTTCTGGGCCGGTCGAATTCTCTCGAGGAAGCATTGGATGTGAATAAGGTCAGAATCAGGGAGCTGTCCGAAGAGTGCCTCATCGTCAATAACGATTCCAAGCTTGTCGTTCTTGATAGCGACATCGCGGAAAGTACTGCTTACGAATCTGCATCTAACATAGGTTTGAAGCATATATGCGGTATCAAAAGGATAGATCCGAATCCCATCGAATCCCCGAACTCTGATACATTGGTAATCAATCAGGAAGGACACCAGCAGAGGAGGTTCAAAGGATTATGCTATTGGGATCCTAGGATACCTATGCCTGGGATAGACTTGATAGGACTTTACGCCCTTCCTTATTGGTTTGATGATTTTCAATTATACGATGGTGAAAATTTCAATAGGAATATAGCATCTGTTAATCCTTACAAGATGAATCCTGCCAAAACCACTCCAACTCTCGAGTACTTGTTGCGCAGATTGAAATCAAATTCAGTCGAGGATTGCTATCCTATCCCAAGCGAGCTATCTTCATACTATCTGCGTTAAAAGCAACACGTCATAGTGCTAACACTCGAGAGGTAAAGCAATTTTATGAACCCAGAGCCGATAATCAGAGCATGAAAATATTATTTCTAACCTTAGGTGCAGTGTTGTTAATTGGTGTTATCGCTTTCGGTCAGTCAACCACGACACCAACTTGCGGAAGTTCTGATAACCCATGTGCTTTAGCTTGTGATCAAACTCTCACAAATCAACAAACTGCAGGACAGATTTATTATAATATTTATCCTAATGGACCAGCTGGTCCATTGGCAAGTGGTTCGGTAGTCAATATAATAATGACTCCTACTTCTGCAGTTGATTATGATCTATATACTAAAACACCTACACCGCCAACATTAACTGATTATTCATGCAGACCTTATTTAGGAACTGGGCAAGAAGAAAGTTGCAAAGAAACTTACACAACTTATGGTCCGTATGCTATGGTAAATCATTATTCTGGAACTGGAACATTTAATATTTCTTCACAATGCACTTCAGGAACAGCAGTTGCAACAACCTTAGGTAATTACCCGAACTTCTTGCGTTCTGACTCTTCTTATAACGTGTTAGTGGTTGTTGGTTCTCAAGCTACAGCAGAAGAGAAAGAAGCAGGCACAACTATTGCAAACAGTTTGGGTTTGCCCAGCTCTTCGATGAAACTGGATACGGAAGTGACAGATACAGATAAAGTAGAAAATAATCTCATCCTAATCGGTACGCCTTGCATAAACAGGCTGGTCAACGACATTTCCGATTTTCACAAGTTCAGATATAGCTGTGACAATTGGCCTAGTAAAAACTTCGGAATAATCGAAGTGATTGATGACGCATTTGCTACATACAAAGCTGCTATAGTGGTTGCCGGCACGACAGTTAATGATCAAACATTGGCATCACTTGTCTTGCAAAGTTACTCTAGGAGATTATCAGGATTTAATGTCAAGGCAGTCGAAATCACTGGCACTTCGGTAGATAACGCTGTCATTTCCAGCATCTTGCCTCAACCAAATGCCATATACAAAATAAATGGGGTCACATACAGTGTCAGATTGACTGCCGTGGCAAGGAGCGGTCCTGCAAACGTAGCTGTGGTTAAGATTAACGGCGCAACATACAATCTTTACGAGAACACGCCTGTGCTAGTGAGCTCTTTTCCAGATGCATTGGCTGTAGCATCCCATATAACTCCTATAGGTAGCTCGGGTGACGGACTTGCAAACATCATGATCGGACCAGCTCTTCCGCTGTCAACTGTAGATTGAAATCAGCTGTTCCTAGCCAGAGCCTAGCAATGCTATCGCAAATATTCCCAAAAAGTTTAGCCAGTAGGAAAGCATTAGCACGTTTTTCACCTTGTATTTCACAGATGCGAGCAGTAGCATGCCAGCCTCGTCAGGAAGAGGGGATGCTATTATCAACCCGGCGAAAACAGACACTAGAAGCGAAAGGTATTTTGACCTGACCCATTTTGATATTTTTGGAAATCTGAGATGCAGCTCGTCTTTTGCAACGTATCTTATCTCTTTCATCAGTTTGTCTCGGAAGAACTTGAAAATCACGAAATCGCTTGCCATGGCACCGAAAGCTCCCAGAAATGCAATGTAAAGTGGTGGCAATGTTTTACCAAGGGCGTAGATGGATATTGTCGCCAGCGGTGATGTCATCGCATAAGAGAATCCGAGACCTGCAAGAAAGCTTCCCATATAGCCAAACGACCCTAGGCTCGTCACAATCCCAATGAACCAGCTGTTTTGGATAAGATAGACAGAAGCCAATATGCTTATGGCAAAGTAGATGATGTTTCTGTGTTTCCATTCGAAATCTGTCAAATTGCCAATTGCGCCATTCACCTTGCCAGCAATCTTCATCTGAATTATTTGGTTTCGGTTAAATTTAATTTCTATCCGAGTGCTCTTATCTTCCTGGCCTTTATGTCCGCAACTCCGCCTGTAGGAGTAGCAATGTCAGCATTGCAGTTGTTGCATTTGACGATACTGGTCGCCTTGTTGAAGATTATCTGCTCGTTCTTGCATTTCTTGCATACCACGCGGATAAACTTGGATTCAGGCATGTCTACTATAGGTTTCATATCCTCACCAATTCGAACTTTTTGATCCTAAAGCCTTTCCCGCGCATGTGCTTCTTGCTGCATACCGTGCACTTGTACCTGACGTCGACCTTCTTGGTAGGCTTTTCACGTCCCTTTGGGTTCTCCTTCGGGAAAGAACCGTAACCGAGCATCTTCCTTAAGAATCTTCTCTGGCCTTGAGCAGTAGACCTTCTGGTCCTTTTCTTGGCCAGCTCTACCGTATGCTCTGTGTGTTTCTTGCAAGTAGGGCAAAAAACTCTTACCTTATTCGGAACTTTCATTCATTCATTTTACATACAAGGATTTTTAAAGGTTTTCTAGCGGCAGTTATATGCTTAAGTCTTCAGGTTTGTAAATTCATTATGTGCTTGGTAAAGTCTAGGGGCACTTTTTATGCAATTTCTGATGAAAGAATAGAAGCAATCCTCTCCAACATAACAGGTTATTTAGAAGATAATGTCGATCCCGACCGTATGGGTGTAATCGCCCGCCAAGTAAGGGAGAACTTGCGTGGC
>SCSR01000056.1 GCA_004297575.1 archaeon | reverse complement strand
GCATTTATCGAAATCCTCCCAAAGCTTGAGCGTCCATATACACCGCACTTACTGCAAGTACACATGGGGGGAATGATATTACGGTCTTTTCTTATTTGCTGCAGCATGGCATCCAGATGAGCCATAAGACGGGTAAGTTCATCCCATGAAAGTTCAGGTTTCCACTGTTTCCGCAGTACCTCTATCATTTCCGGAAACCACTGTCTCTGAGCGTCACCTGGCGGCATTTTCTATTTCTGATCTCGGATCATAATATATATTCTTATGCTGCTTATGCTACTGGGTAGACAATAATACCTTTTGAGTGTCTTCGTCAATCTTTACTTAAATACAGTTGGCAAATAAACAACTATTATATCTTCCGGACGATTTCTACGGAAAGAAAAGCTCAGAGTGAATCATAATGATATATGGGAAGGCTGATCGCAATAGGATATTTCATGGCAGATTATCGAAATTGCATGTATTCTTTGCTAAGAGCGGCCCTCAGAGTGAGACTGGATGATTGTCCTGGCGATATTTGAAGTCGAGATCAGTGAGGGATTTCCTCCGAACGGTACTGACATTTTTCGACTTGACATATGTAACCTATAAGGTTACACTTAAGACAGATGATAAAAACGTTCTCCCATAAGGGACTGGAAAATTTCTTCTATGATGGCATAAAGAAGGGGGTACAAGCCGAACATGCACAGAAGCTCGCTGATATTCTCGACAGACTTGATGCTGCGAAGGAAATAGCGGATATGAGATATCCAGGGTCCGATCTCCATAAACTGAAAGGAAAGATGAAGGATTTATGGTCAGTAAGAGTCTCTGGAAATTAGCGGATTATCTTCAGTTTTAAAGAGGGCAGCGCATATGATGTAAATTATATGGATTACCATTAGGGAGGTGAAAAGATGAGAACAAGAAAGAGGCCCCCGACCCATCCGGGAGGCATTTTGAAAAGACACTACATGGAGCCTTTGTCGCTGACAGTTTCAGAGCTCGCCTCAAGTCTGGTGGTATCGAGAAAAACCCTGTCGAAAATCGTGAATGAGCGTGGCGACATAACGCCGAATATGGCTCTACGTCTCTCGAAAGCATTCAAGACAACCCCTGAGTTGTGGCTAAACCTTCAACAGGCATATGATTTATGGCAGGCTTCACACAAATCCGATGCCTGGAAGCAGGTTGAAGCAGTCGCTGTTTAGGACAGCGTTGCCCTGCGACGCTATATTGCGTATGATAAGGACAGTTATCATACATAACCAATTTATGCTATAATCTTCCTGTGAAGAGAGTAAACTTTTATCGCAAGGGAAGAAAAAGAGGATGTTTCAAAAACAGTAAGAGAACTTGTTGACCTCGGCAGAATAATGCTTGCAATAGATAAATATAAAAAATCAGAGGCATCTATAGAAAAGGCAGCGAGGATTGCCGGGGTATCCATATCAAAGATTATGGACATATTCAAGGAATACGGCGTTGAGGCAAACTTGGAATACGAGGATTATCATAAAGGGCTGAAGCTCTTGAGAAAAATCTGGTAGAAAACTTTTTTGCGATAGACAACAAGAGTTCTTCATCAAGTCTGCACAGCAGGCAAATATCATTAGGTGCGACTTTCCCCGGCAACTAAACAGGTTCAAGAAGTCGCAACTATTGTTTAGTTCTCCCTATACTCAACACCGGAGGACCTCGTGCAAGCTGTGATGGTTTCGAGAGGAAATAGTTGCCGGACAAACCTCTATGAACGAGGCGCCCGGCGCAGGGAAAACTGCAGAGAAGCGTTGAGGTTC
>SCSR01000055.1 GCA_004297575.1 archaeon | reverse complement strand
GCAAGCCCTGCTCCGAGCAGGATTAATTTTCTTCGGCCGTGCTTGTCAGATACCTTCCCGCTCAGTGCGCCGAATATGCCAGAAGTGATGATGAATGTGGCGTAGACATATCCTATGTTCAGCAAATCATCGCCGCCGATGTTCTGGATAAATACGACAAGCAATGGTCCGAACAATCCGTTCAGAAAATACAGGACAAATGCAGCAGTCACCATCAGCTTGATGTTTCTCATCCAAGCACTGCCTTTATCCTTCTCACGCCTGCAGCAACGCTCTCTTCCTTTACAATTTTGAATTTTCCAAGTTCGCTAGTGTTCTGGACATGAGGTCCGCCGCAGATTTCCACTGAGAAATTTCCAATCGAGTAAACAGATACCCTCTCCACATACTTGTGTTCGAACACTCCCTGCGCTCCTTTCTTCTTCGCCTCGTCAACAGTCATCTCTTCCCTATTCACAGGCAATGATTCTTTTATTTTTTTGTTAACCAAATTTTCAACCTTTTTCAGTTCATCTGGAATCAGCTTCCTGTCAAAATTGAAATCATACCTCAATCTTTCTGGCGTAATGTTCGAGCCTTTCTGCATGACATCCCTGCTGCCCAATACCTGTCTCAATGCCTCTGCCAGCATGTGCGTAGCTGTGTGTAGTTTCGTCGATTCTTCAGAAGCATCGCTCAACCCGCCCTTGAATTTCTTCTCAGCACCAACCCTTGAGAGCTCTTGGTGTTTCTTGTATTCTTCCTCAAATCCTGCCTCATCAACCTCCACGTCAGACTCTGCGCCGATATCCTTTGTGATCTCAATCGGGAAACCGAAACTTTGGAAGAGCAGGAACGCATCCTTGCCGCTGATTCTTCTTTTCTCTTCAATAATCTGGTCGAACTTTTTCAATCCTGTTTCAAGCGTCTTGCCGAATTTCTCTTCCTCTTTCTTCAGCTCATCCAGAATGAATTTCTTTTTCTTTTCAAGGTACGGATATTCTTTCTTAAAAATATCAATGACAACCTGCGCCAGCCCGCCGAGGAATGCTTGGTTGATTCCAAGCAATTTGCCGTGTCGTACAGCCCTCCTTACCAATCTCCTCAGGATGTAACCTCTGTCCACGTTGCTCGGTTCCACATCCTCAGCCAGAATAAATGTCGATGCCCTGATATGGTCTGCGATGATCCTTACCGATTTTTCCTCGCGTGTCAGTGCAATCTTGTGTATCCTGTCAACAATCGGCTTGAAGGTGTCTATCTCGTATATGCTTGCCTTACCCTGCAGTGCGACAGAAGCCCTTTCGACGCCCATTCCCGTATCCACATTTTTCTGCTTCAGCAATTCGTACTTCCCGTCGGCAGTCTTATTGTACTGCATGAAGACATCATTCCATATTTCGACCCATCTCTTATCCTCAGGATTGAATTTCTCTGGCGCCGGTTCCGATGACGCCCAATAAAACATCTCTGTGTCCGGTCCGCATGGTCCAGTTTGCCCACCAGGTCCCCACCAGTTATCTTTTTTCGGAAGGTATGCAATCCTTTCT
>SCSR01000054.1 GCA_004297575.1 archaeon | reverse complement strand
CATGATGGCAGTATAACATGATGCTTTTATTTGCTAATCCGCCTTATTTTTGATATATTTCCCGATACAACAATCTAAATCATATGGCAGTACAAGAAGATGGAACTACTATTGGGAAAATTAGCCATGAAACAGAGGATGCTATTTTAAGTCCAGACGTTGTCAAAGATGTCTATGCCCGCCTAGTGACGTTCGACTGGTATAACTACATGACGGCTCATCCTGGGCAAAGAACCCCACTCATTAAACAAATAACCTGGCAGGATGCTTCCGGCACAACGTGGTATTTAGGTGGTCAATCGAATCACAGCGATGTTAGTCCATATACACCTCTGACACTTTCTCTATCAGTTCCAGAATTCGTTATGCAGGAGTCAGTTTTTCATGGCACACGGTCATTTTTAGTAATACAAGATTATAGAGTACAAATTGATGCTGATGGGTCGGTCACATATTTTCAAGGCAGATACAAACATGATGGAAGAGTGTTAAATGGTCAATCTGATTACGAAGAAATTCACAAGCTGCAACAGAGCATTGAAGCATTACATGGCACCTTATCCACGACGTTGGAACCGATTCTGGAGAAAGGCTGGGGAACCGAAAATGTAATTTCCGTATCTCATTCATACAGCGTTGAGACTTTATTTGATCAATGCACTACCCTAAGCCATTTGGTAACTTCGGGGCAAACAATAGATCACGCGACGCTTGTATTGGCGGGAGACACAGAGCAGAAGAAAATTGTATGTGAAGCTGGAGATTTAATCATAACCATCCCGCCATGTAACCCTCGTGAGGAAGTAACAGCCATTGAAGTTGTTCACAGAAAAAATCCCGATAAGCAATACTCGATTACGACATCAAGAGGACAATATAATTCGCGAATATTTGCTATTCAACCAACGAATGATGAAACTAAAGTTTCCGATTCTACGCCCGAAACGCTCAATGACTTTGCTTGTCACTTTATTGCCCAATCGGTGCGGAGTAGACAGATTATAGAAAAGTCTCTTCCTGATGATTTGATGGTAACTATCAAAGACAATTATGCAGAAGAAGCGTCAGTAGACGTATTACGTATGATGTTAGAGAAGCCGGAGTTAAGCACTCAGGAGGTGCGAGTTGCACTGAAAGAGTGTTGGATACTAACAAATGAACGAATTTCTGAATTTGATGAACGGGTATGGTTAGGATATGAGATTGTGGGGAAATATTTGGGCGGTGACGCATGGTCAGATGATTTTTACAAGACTGCTGTATTTTTGGTATTGCAAAATATCACCGACAAAAGATTCTCTAGTTTACCGAGAGTTGAACAGGGTGTAAAAGCGAAAGTTGCGTATGAGCATGAAGTGCAAGTTGTTGAGCAGACATGGACAGCTCTTATAGATTACCTTCGTCAAAAAACTCAGGAACGATATAGTCTGACAAAAGACTGGCAACGTAATCC
Source organism: archaeon (assembly GCA_004297575.1). Classification (GTDB taxonomy): domain Archaea; phylum Aenigmatarchaeota; class Aenigmatarchaeia; order CG10238-14; family SCSR01; genus SCSR01. The sequence goes on along the minus strand of SCSR01000054.1, from coordinate 394 downwards.
TGAGACAAAACTGGAAATAGCACAGAAGACATTCGCTGGTAATAATGCGCCGGCGCCACTGGCAGGATCTCTACTTGAACAGGGACAAGCGTTTGAATCGTATCTTGAAGATGTATCAAAGATCGCCATAGATCCCGAAAGATCGCTTTGTGCTGCCATCCTTGATTTAGGCGGAGGAGCAGATCATTCACCAGATGGCTTCCCCCCTGTTGGCCGGTACCTGGCTGCACATGGGCACGATGTTATCAATATCGATATAGGCGGAAACCATCCTGAAAGAGCGTTACAGGATGTGTTTGTTCATATCAGATTAAAGCTAACGCCTGAATTAGACTTACCGGCACTCCTCCGACGGATCGGTTTAACGCAACCCATTGGGGTTATCGGAGCGAGA
>SCSR01000053.1 GCA_004297575.1 archaeon | reverse complement strand
AAAAAATTGTATGGGACAGACAAACCTAAAGTGAATCTAACTCCCGAAGATGCGCAAGGCCTCAGAAATGCTGTAAAGCCACTCATACAGGAAAGAAGCCCATATCTGTCTATAGAGGAAAGGAACAGACAATATTATATGTCGTATGACGAACGCCTGAAGATGGAATCCCAGCGAGCTGAAAAAGATTTGGAAGACGCAGCGGCACGTTTGCAGATAGAGTTGAAATCCCCATTGACTGTTGATGAGAGTATGTTGCACTTATCGTCGCATCTTGCTGATGTGATGAGTGCGAGAAATTTGCCGTACAAAATTGGAGTGCCAAGCCATGCGAATGAGAACTTGGCTGTTATCCTGGGATTTGCAATTGTCGCAGCAGCATTCAATCATCTTGAAAAGAGGGAGAGTGAGAACATGTCGCAATTTTATGCAGATAATCCTAGCTTGAAGTCTGGCGATGTCTTGGTGTCAGATTTTCCAGTCACTTTCAAAGTTCGTCATGTTGGCGTATACAACAGGGAACTTGCGAACACCAAGATAGATGAACGCTTCGGAAGATCAATTCGAGAATTGCATAATGAAGGGCAGTATACGGAAGACCAGATGCCAGAGTATTCTGATTATGGTGGTGCGTATTCCTATATCGGCCAGACATCCATGGAGATGATTGACAAATGCAGACCAGAGATGTTCAGCTCCGATGCCAATATGTTGAGGCAGGTCGTAAGGGCGAATATCGACAAAGCTCATGTATACAGGATGAAGATGACTAATGTTTACAACGAGGTTGCGAGTGCTGTCAGGAAAAGGACTGCAGCCAAGGTTGACGCATGGAGCAACGGGCGAATCACTGACACACACTTTCCGGAACTGGTTATGGAAGAAGCCAAGCAGATGCTGTATGGGAAGATTGATGGGGAAAGGGATATCCTCGGTGTTGCGAAGTATGGGTTGAAGAGACATTTTGTCAGCAGTGACGGGTTCTGGTCAGGCAGGAATGCTGTCGCAGCTATCTGCAAGGCGATGGTTCCTGACATGGCTGCAAGCGAGGCTTACAACAGGGCGTATACAGAACAGGCAGTTGCGAGAATTTTTGGATAGAGTTTAAAGCGACAATGAAAGGAAATGCGGAGAATTTAAACATATAAAATAATATTCAGCTTATGGCTGAGTTCTACCTTGATATAGAAACGGCTAGAAGCAATCCTAAGGATATAAATGAAAAAGCGAATCTAGATCCTAGAACGGGTAAGATAATTACAATACAATTTCAACAATTGGATAGCAGGACAGGTAAGCCTATAGGGGAACTTCAGGTATTGAAAGAATGGAAAAGTTCCGAAAAAGACATTCTAAACCAATTTTTTGAAAGATTCAATATCGAAAAAACTTGGGATTTCATACCTGTTGGCCACAATTTATCTTTTGAATTTAAATTCCTAAGACACAAATCTTTGGAATTGTTGGCCAAAGATATACCAGCAGAATCTCTTTATGTACAAAAACCATTCATAGACATTAAACATATATGTGTCATTTTAAATGGCGGCAATTTTTTAGGATGCGGTTTGGATAATTTCTCTGCCAAGTTGCACGATGGTAAGTTTATAGACAGTTGGTATCAAGATGGTGAGTATGAAAATATCGAGAAATATGTAAATACCGAAGCAAGTGCTTTTGTAGAATTATACCAAGAAATGAAATCCAAAATACCTATAGCGCTTGACGATTTTCTGAAGAAAGTACGTAAGAACAAACCAATTACTCAATGATACTATTTTTCCATATAACAAAATAGTTTCTTCTCTAGAAAGATATTTTACGAGTTCAGTAATTTTAGAAAATTTACCATTTTTCAATTCCATAACAGAAATTCCTTTTTTCAATGCATGGTTTATTTCCTTTCCAACACCAGCTGTTATATTTCCTAGAAGTTTTGTAAAAATCAATAAATCGGAATTCTCAACGAGTTCTAGACAAAATTCCATACCTCTAATACTTTTTTCAAATGTATTCTCATGAGAACCAGGATCAATTATCCGAGATGTTGGGAACTTTTTCTTTATCTGTTTCATCTCATTTTTTTCATGTTTTGTACCATAAAGGCAAATTGCATGCGCATAATAAATTTTCATCATATATCTATTAAAAACATAACATAAAATTATGAAATTTAGGAAACTTGAACTTTCCTTCGCAGATCCATTTAAATGGAGAAATCCATCTCAGACTCAGTCACCATCCTCTCATCGCAGATTAATAATTAAATCATGAACATGTTTAGCGGTAGAGCATGTTCGCTACGTCGTTGGTCAGGGAATTGAAGAAGACAAGGCATGTTGATTCCACGTCTGCATGCTACAGCCCTGTGACAGAGATGGAAAAGGAAGAGTCCAGGCTGTATGATGAGATGAACAGGAGAGCAACCCGTTTCAGATGGAGATATTTTTACTTGGATGAGCATAGCGTGAACAATAAAGACGGTTCCAGTCTGTATTATGTGTGCTACTCGACGCCCAAGGCCAAGGTTGCCATTCCGGATCCGATACGCCTGCTGGGGAAGAAGAGGTACTGCACCGAAGTCAGGGTAAGAGGCAATGATTTTGTCAGGAATGAAAGAGTGAGGGGGTTCGACCTTGCAGTCTATCCAAGTGGAGATATATGGACGCCAGGATGGGTTTCTTCTGCCATGGCTGAAATGATTACACAGCTCGGCTATCATGCAGATTTTGTCTACAGCAAGGATTGGGCGACCGTTAGGGAGAATATGGAGCCATCCGAAGACGATATGATGTAACCTATAGTTTCTACTACAGAAATGCTATATAAATAGTCACTGTCAAGTAGTGAGGAAGTGATTTTGATGAAAAAGATAGACAGTCTTGAGCAGTATGATCTTGGTGACCTTACTTTATTCACTGCTGATCATCCTCCGCAGAGACTGCCAAGCGGTTCAGTGATACCTGCGGGGTACACATTGAAACATGGTCCCACAATCAATGACGGGGGCGCGATAGCTGTTTATGCAAATGGCAGTAATGAGATAGTCGCTTCTTATAAAAGAAAGACAGGATTGCCGGCACACAAGGTGAATCCTGGAGACGAGTACGTGCTGGAATCGAGGGTTCTTGTCAAGTCATCGGAGTGCCGTACAGAAGACATAACAAAAGGTAATCTGCCGCCAGGATTTGCAAGGCAATCGTCACACGCCATCGGTCCAGACTTTGTCACAATCTTTTACACTGAT
>SCSR01000052.1 GCA_004297575.1 archaeon | reverse complement strand
TATCGTCGTCTCAGTAGTGATATTCATCAGGTATAGGGATTTCCGAATAACCGTACCGATGCTGTTGCTGAGTTTCAGCGAGATATTGCTCATACTTGGGTTTGCTGCATCTCAGATGCTTGCCGGATTGATAATTGTAGGTGCTGTGTTCGTAGGGGTATACAGCAAGAACATACACGGCATAGTTGGATGGGTTAGCGTCGTGTTGATGGCTTTGATTGCTGGATTTGTAGTGGCAAATCCATGGACACTGGATATACCTGCAATTGCAGGTCTCATAGCTGTGCTTGGAACTAGCGTGAACCAGATGATAATAATTACGGACCAGTTGCTGATGGAGAAGGAGAAGGATCTAGGGACAAGGCACAGGACTGCATTGGAAATCGTGACAAATTCTGCCAGCATGGTGACATTTGCAATGTTACCGCTTGTTTTCATAGGTATAGGGACGCTGAGGGGTTTCGCAATAACGACAGTTGTTGGCATTCTCGTTGGATTCCTGCTTACAAGGCCTGCATATATGCTTGTGCTAGAAAAGATAAAGAAACTCAATGTTTGAGCGGTGTGAACTGCTTCGACCTCTGATCGCCTGAAAAGAATAATAGCTCCCCACCGCAATTGCATTTTCCTGTCAATGGCGGTCTTCTGTAACTTCTGTCGCATTTGCTACACACCATTCCATCGACTGCGTTCAACGAATCTACAGTCGGCTTGGTGTTGACGCCTTTCAATATGTCGCTCAGCATCCTTTGCTTGCCCCCGCCGAATATTTCCTCTTTGGATATGCCCATTGCTTCGAATACACGCTCTAGTGGAGGAAGAATCTGATTCTCTATATAATATTTCGAGTCAACTTTCATCCCATGCTGCTTTGCATAATCTGGATCCTCTGCCCTTTCTGACAATATCTGAGTGCCACGGATGATGATAAAACCTATCCTATCACCGAGTGATGGCGCTGTTCCTGCTGATCTTTTCCTCATCTTCTTTACAAGCTCTATATGCGGCTGTGTGCCTTTGTATTCCTTCAATGCCTTGGACATGCCCTTTGTGATGACAAGTTCCTCCACAGGGATCTCATTCTTCTCTAGTTTCTTGACAATCTCCCTCATGTACTCCAATGCCTTTTTCGGTTTCTGTTCCCCCAAAACTATTTCCAAAACTTTCAGCAACGTATCGCTTGTCAGGTTACACCAGTCCCTTCTGACAGTCTCTATCCCTTTCATCACAATCTTTTCTTTCCACTCACCGTTGCTCTTCTCATAGCTCGTGCCTGCATATCTCTTCTTGCCCATTATCAGCAATGTCTTGAACACATTCTCAATTTTCATCTCAATTGTTCCCTTGAAATGTCCGTTGATTGTTTTCTCTATCTCTTTTCCTGTAGAGAATGCCTGGTCCAAATCCATGGTGTCTATTTTCACCATTATGGAATCTGTGTCACCATAGACAACAGTATATTTCTTGCTATCCTCGACAACATGCTTTGCCCTCTGGATTATGTCCCTTCCGCAAGCAGTAATAGCGTTTGCTACATCCAACAGGTACATTCTCGCCCTCACATAACCTGTGTATCCGTAGAATGAGTTTGTCATGTACTTCAGCGCAAGCTGCTTTGCTTCAAGCAATCTCCTTTCGTCGCCAGAAGCCTTGAACATCTGCCCTTTGATCCCATCCCTCTCCTTTATCAGGTCGTCTACTATTTTTGGCATCACGCCGAGCTTGGTGCTCTTTGAGACAAACTCTGTGCCTAAAGGTGTTTTGATATTGTCATCGGCCTTTGTTGTCAGTGTTGTCGGGCAGATGTTGTATGCTATGAAGATTGATGGGTACATGCTCTTGAAATCCAGATACACGACACATGCTGTATGCAACCCTGTAACAGGATCTAATACCAATGCGCCTTTCAAGCCCTTTGATTCGCGTTCATCAATCCTTCTCATTATTTCCTTATCACTTGGCTTGAGCGGTATCACATAACCATGGCTATTGAATTCCCTTAACAAAAGGTTCTCTACTCTCTGTGCTTCACCACCTTCAAGAACGTCCTGCAAAAGAAGCCCGCAGACCTTTGATATTTCTATGAACTTGTCAAGCATGTTCTTTTCCAGCAGCAACCTGAGTGCCAATTCGGAATCTTTTCTCGAGTATTCGATGAGCTTTTCGAAATTCACCCCATCATCCTCCCAATATTTGGGTATATCCTTGTATGAGACATCCAGCTTGCCTTCCTGCAGCAATGCCTTGGATACATCACCCAGACCATATCTTTTTAATCTGAGTAATCCCTTGCCTATAGATTCCCTTATCAGCTCGTAGACGTCCACAACAACCCTGCCACATATGTCATTTCTATGCCTCAAGCCGATCTTTCTTGAAAAAGAAGCCTTTTGGTTGCACCTGCCAATGACACGCGAGATTTTGTTCTCAGCCATCCTTGTAAGCAAAAACGGCATGTCAAAGTCATTCAAGTTGTATCCTGTTATGACATCTGGGTCGTATGTGTCGACTATCTTTGCAAACTCTTCCAACATCTCCTTTTCTGTCCTGAACGCTGCGATAGCCGAATTGACATTCTTGTATCTCTTTGCAATCAGAACAATTGACTTCTTCCCGTCAAAGTGTGGATGGAAGTTTATTGCTACCATTATGATTTTGTCGTTCTTTGGATTGGGTATATCCTCCATTTCTGACAACGTCTCAATGTCAACGCTCATGTATCTCAAATTGGGTAATTGGTCTTCAGCCTGCTCAAACTTTTCCGCATTTATTTTAATGTTGGTGTTCACGGTGTCTGTCCTTGCAGGAGTGCCAGTGACCTTCAGCCATCTCATCCCATATATCCCATGATCGGCCATGAAACGGTATTTGAAAAGTATGTCTGCTTCGAAGATTTCCTGCACAAGGCTTGCTTTCAATAATTCATCCCTTACAAGCGGCGTCTGTGACGGATCTGTCAAAAATATCTTGAGCATCTTTGTCTTTGTTTGTGTGTATCCAATCGGCCTGAACCTTTCGACAATATCTACTTTTTTGACGAGCTTGCCAAATTTCTTTACTAAAAATCCTTTGATTTCCTCGATGTTGTCCTTGTGCTGCGCGTAAAAGTATGGATCATATCCTCTGAAGAACGCACATACGCTTTCACCTTCCTTGGTCCTGCCAAACAGCCTTACAACTACACCATCAACCAGAATATAGTCGCAGTCCAGAAGCTGGAATTCCACATCCATACTGTATCTATGCCATGCTAATTTTAAATGTTTCCCTGGTTTTTAGATTGGCTGACCAGCAGACAGGGTAACTGGTAGATATTATGGTCGTGCCTTTGTAGTTCAGGACAGCTGGCTCGCCTGATGTTGGACATACTATTAAATCGGGTATATCTGATAGCGACATATCTGCGCTTGCCAGATTTATTCGCGGGTCCAAGCTCCTTTTCTTGAGGAGATTCAAGCACGCAACCTCCGGCGCCACGTCCCATGTTTTGGTGTACTCTGTACATGATAGGAAAAGTATCTTTACGTCACCAATACGTACCATGCATGGGTCAGGAAACGTGTTTACAGCAGGGGTGTTTGTTATGAAAAATGCTTTGCTGTTTGTTGGGTTGCCAAATGAGAACACATATTCACTGTCGAATGGTTTTCCATCCGGGACATTCGCTGCGAAGATGCACGATGAGTCGGCCTTTGCTACTATTCTACCCAACGGTATATCTGGCCATACAATATTTCCGACGACTATGCCCTCTGCCTGCTCGCATTCCAACCCAACAACCTCATCTTCAACCAAAAATTTGGACTTGTCTGACAGCTCCTTCTTCAAGCTCAATCGTGCCTCTCCTGTGTCATCTTCTACAAGTATCGAGTTACCGTTATTCTCCTTTATCATGGAGATGAGCGAAAAGTTCCTGGTTTTAGGGGAGATCTTGTTTATTGATAGCATGTTTTGCATCTGTTTTGACAATGTCTCCCGCATACTATCGTAACGCTTCTGTACCGAGCGTATAACATCATCCGGGGTTATGCTACCGTTTATTTTATTGAACGTCTGGATTATAGTCACTGGTTGGTGGTTTAGCCATTGCAATGTTATCGTCTGCACCTTTTGGCCAGATGTTATCATTTGTAATGCCCTATCAGCCACCGAAGGGTTGTCAACCATTGCCTGAAGCGCGTCCTGGTCAACCATGCATCCAAGACTGAGGAATTTCCTGATTAGTTCTTGCTTTTCCATAATACCGTATGCATATTGCAGTTGCAAGTTTAAACATGCTTTGCAAAATTAGGCTCTCTTGATGCTGTAAACAGTAAGCCCTTTCTTGTTTTCGTCCTTGGAGTGTGGAAGAACAGTCGGTTCGATCTTTCCCAAGGACATCATCTCATCAATATACTTTTGCACTGTGTTCCAGCTGACCTTTTTCTGTGTATCCTTCTCTATCATTTTACAGATAGTTGATGTAGCCATTGGCAGTCGTGACGATTCTAGTATCGTCACTATCGACTTGGATACAGTGTTCCTTACGTTAGGTCTCCCTCTTTTCATAAATAGAATGTGTCTTGGTAGCATATATTTTTTGAAAACTTTCTTGTGATTGTTCGGGTAGATGCTGGCCGGTGACGAACTTTGTTATAACACCCAATGTTTGTTTTGTGTGTTTATTGTTATCAACAACTACAATTACTAAACACTGTTATATTAAATATATATAATAATAGATTATAGTATATAATTATGTATGATAAAGAATATTATCAAAAACACAAAAAAGAGTATTTGGAAAATATTACAAGATGGCGTAGTAGCGAAGCAGGAAAGAAAAAATTTAATGAGTATATGAGGAAAAACTATTACAACAGGCGAATGAAGCTACTACAAAACAAGTCTTGTGTGATGTGTAGTATATCTGATTGGAGAGTGCTTACTTTCGATCACATAACATCAGTTTCCAATGGCGGTGAGACGGTTAAAGGTAATTTACAGGTGTTGTGTTGGAATTGTCATAGAATAAAATCTATAGAAAGTAGGGATTGGAAACAAACCAAAAGAAAAATAAACAAACACAGAACGTTTAACGCCAACTACAGCAAAGAGAAGCTAAAAGAGTTTCTATAATTATTGATTGCCGCAATCATGTGTCTACCCCAACAAACTATAGAATATTTAGAAAAACAAGTGAAAAGTTCACATAATAGTTACGCAACTACATAGAAAACAAAAGAAAGTTCATAGAAATAATTGGAACATACATATTTATTAATTGAAAGGTCATAATAATTGATTATGGCTGCTGGCACACCTGCTCAACAAATAATTATGCGAATGAATTACTATTCTACATTTTGTGCGCCTAACGTAGTCAAATGGATAAGATACGACCCACTTCCCATGAAAGTTAAAGATATAGTTATTATCAAAGCCAGAGAAATAGCTGGTTTAAATGGAAGAGGTAGAGTTTGGTTGAGCGATAAAGATGAAGCAGAACAAATTATTTTAAAGAAGAAAATCAGACTTCAAGATTCATAAAAATTTGGTTAACCCATTTACAAGGAAGAATCTTGTTATTACAGCCTTGACCAATTCCTTCTTCCCATCTATAGGAGAATAGCCTGCTGGGTTGGAATGTTCTATTTTCTCCAGGAATCCACATCCAATCAATGCAGCCAACCTCTTTCTCAATGCTTCCAAACCAACCTTCAGCTGCCTGCCGTCCTTCATTTCCTTGAACAGGACTGGGAAGCAGTATGGTTGTGTGTCAAAAGGATAATGTTTGCCTGTCATGTAGAATTTGCGCAATATCTGGATGTCCAAAAAATCCAATCTATCCACAAAGTCTATTATATCCCCATTCACCTGAACTTGAGTCTCAGGTGTAGTAACGAGTGTATGTAACTCTGTCTCCATTCTCTTTCCTCAAACCGTGGTTAGGAAAAATAAGTTGTGTTTCTGGGTATAAAAGCCATTTCTATACTAGAAACATCATGTCAGGTTGACTATCTTCGCGTCGATTTTCCCATCATCTATGGTCAATAGACCGCAATAGCCCTCAGGAAAGCGGCCAGAATTTATGATTTTCGTCTTTCCTACCTCATCGACACCCTTTGCCTCGTGTATATGTGCGGAAATCGATATGTCAGGCTTTACGGTCTCGATAAAATCACGCACAGTCTCTGATCCGACATGCGCTCCAGAGGATATCCTGTCCAAGCTTGTTCTGGCAGGTGGGGCATGTGTGACCATGACCTTGTATTTCGCATTGGTCACCTGCTTGTATGCAGTTTCCAACCCCCTTCTCAATTCCTCTTCACTAGGCTCCAAAGGCAGGTTGAACGGCGTCTTGGCTCCACCATACCCGAAGAACCCAACATCACCAACAATCTTACCTTTACCATGTATGCTGACTCCAGCCAGCTCCAATTCAGGTAAAAAGTCCTTGTCCCAGCTGCCTGGCACTGCGAAAATAGGCTTACCGAACAGTTTCAACTCCTCCAACACGAGCTTGCCTATGGATGTCTGGGAAAAGCCTTTCGGAGGAACGTCTGTAAAATCCCCCGGGCACACGATGACATCGAACTTGAGCTGTGATATCCTGTCAAAATAATTGAGTATGTTCTCCAAGTCGTTATGTATACAACTTATAACAAGTATCCCGAATGGCATAAACTAATTATCTTCCGCGCAATATTTATTTGCATGACAGACTCGAGGGCAAAAGGGTATAGGGTCGAAAGGAAGATCGGGCTGTTGTTCGGCAAGCACGGATGGCGTGTAATCAGGGCAGGCCGCAGCCTTGGCGAAGCAGATTTATTGTGCCTGAAGAACAAGGAGTGCCTGCTTTTGCAGATAAAATCAACAAACAAGGACAAATTTTATTATTACGGGCTGAAAGATGCGACGATAGACGGGTTCCCGTTTTACCTCATAGTGGATTTTGGTTACGGCAAGGTGCGCATACTTTCTCCGAAAGGGATTGTATCTAAGGACGAGGGGGAAGATTTAGTCAGCTTTTTAGAAAGAATACATTAATAAGGAAGGACAAGTAATGTGATTTTATGCCGATGACTGTCAAGGATGTCATGAGCAAGCCTGTTTATACGATAGACGCTAACAAGACAGCCAAGGATGCTGCCGAGCTGATGAAAAAGACAAGAAAGGGCTCGTTGATTGTTGTCAAGGGCAACCATCCTATAGGCATAGTCACTGCCGATGATCTGGTTTACAAAATCGTGTCAGAGAACAAAAAGGCGTCTGCCAAGATCAAGGATATAGCATCCGCACCGCTGATTGTCGCCAATCCAAACGAGTCTGTGTCTGATATATCAAGGAAGATGAGGCAAAACAGAGTCAAGAGGTTGCCGGTTGTTGACAATGGCAAACTGGTCGGGATAGTTTCGTTTACAGACATCGCTACCATGGTGCCTGACTTTGCAGATTTTCTCGAGGAAAGGATGAATATGGATACAGGAGAGATGCAGATACGAGAGCCTTCAACATCAGGCATCTGCGACAATTGCGACAAGTATTCTGACAATCTTGTTATGGCAAACGACCAGTGGTTGTGTGAAGACTGCAGGGAAGAATTGAAACCTTAAGCAAGATTGCATCTGAGGATTGTCGTGTAAGTCGGTCCGTATCTTGTCACAACACTGCTAATCAAATCAACTGAATTTACTGTGAACTGGATTTCCTTTGTTTGGACGTTTTTTATCATTTCTACATGGCTTGGTTTCAATGGTCCTCTTGTACGGCACAACGTTATATGCGGCGGTTTTGCATCACCCCCAACCTTATCGACGATATCTGACTGCAGATTTTTGATTGCTTCGCCTAGGATATCTATCACAATCACCCTGACGAACTTTTCACTAGGTACGAGCCTGATTTGACCTGTGGAGGCTGGAAACTTTTGGAGCTTGTCCGATAAACTACCTAGAGCTTGTTTCAAGACATCCGCTTTTTCCTCTTCAATATCTCCAATGAACGACACGCTGATGTGAATATTCTCTTCCTCAACAAACTTGCAGTCCAAATCCAATTTTCTTAGTTCATCCTGCAGTGATAGTATGTACTTTTTTAATTCAGCTTGCACGAATATGCCTACAAAACATCTCACCATAATCTTTTAAATAAGCAGCCCGATAAATAATATTATGGTTGAGACAAAAGTACGAGCAGCCGATATAGTCGGCAAGCAGATAATCAGCGAGGAAACAGGACGCAAGTTCGGCATGGTCTCCAACGTCGATTTTGTATCTGAGAGCGGCGAATTGTTGAACATTATAGTCGAGCAGCCTACCAAGCACTTGGGAGAGCTTAACTTGAAGACGGACGAAAGAGGCAAGACACTAATACCATTCTCAGCTGTGAAGAGTGTTGGGGATTTTGTTATCATCAGTGAGAACGAACTGATATAACAATTTTAGATAGCTGGCAGATTTACGTCCTCAGTTCTCCAGTTCTGACGTATACCGCTGTCGCTTAGCCTTGTCGATTTCCCAGACTTGCGTTCAAGCAACCCAGTCCATGCAATCATGCTTCCGTTGTCGCCAGCATACCTGTCATCAACGACAAACAGTTTCGCATTTCTCTCATTACACATCTTCGACATCATTTCTTGCAATCTCTTGTTCGCTGCCACCCCACCAACAACCAACACGCTATCCTTTCCTGTTTGTGCAAGGGCACGCTCTGTAACTTCTGTAAGCATGGAAAAGCAAGTCTCCTGGAGGCTGTATGCTATATCGTTTTTAGAGGCGCTGTTCCTGTATTTCCGTTCGGCATCCGTTACTACACCTGTAAAACTAAGGTCCATCCCCTTTACCGTATATGGAAGCTCGATATACTTGCCACCTAAAGCTATCTTTTCAATCTCCGGTCCGCCAGGCATCTTCAGTTCCAATACCCTTGCCGCCACATCAAATGCATTACCGATGGGTATATCCAATGTCTCCCCAAAAACTCTGTACCTGTTTCCAGCGCGTGCTATTATCTGTGTATTTCCACCGCTAATGTAAACTATAACTGGATCCTTTGCGCCAGTGGTAAGTCTACCTATCTCTATATGCCCGATTGCATGGTTTATGCCAATCAACGGCTTGTTATACTTCAATGAAAGATATCTGGCAACACTTGCACCAACACGCAAAGAATTGGGAATGCCCATCCCTTGTGAGAATGCTATGCAGTCCATGCCATTCATGTCTAGTCCAGCATCGTCAAGAGTCTTGGCCAGGGTGTCTTTTGCAACCTGAACATGGTGCTCGAACATTTCATTCGGGATGAATCCGGAACCAGCTTTTGGAATCAGCATTGATTTCTTGCTCGATAAAATATTGCCATTGCTG
>SCSR01000051.1 GCA_004297575.1 archaeon | reverse complement strand
AAGACAAACAGCATGGGCATTGATTTCAAGGACGAAGATATCAAGGCAGTGCAGACAATCGCATCAAAGATTCTCGAGATGTATGATTTGCGCGAATACCTGTCAGAATACTTGGAGAAATTGCTGAAAGAGATGGCGCCGAACTTTACAGAGATAGCAGGGCCGATAATAGCATCAAGGCTGATTTCAAAAGCAGGCGGTATGGAAAAGATTGCCAAGATGCCTTCCTCTACTGTACAGCTGCTCGGAGCGGAGAAGGCACTGTTTAGGTTTTTGCACGGAGAAGGCAAGTCTCCAAGATTCGGAATAATTTTCTCACACCCGCTTGTCATGAACGCACCAGAGCATCTCAAGGGCAAGGTCGCACGACTGGTGGCATCCAAGCTTTCGATGGCTGCCAAGATGGATTTCTATTCCAAGGAATACCGCGGCGACAAGTACAAGCAAGAGATACAGGCGAAAATGAAAGAGATTCTGAAAGAAAAATGATTTGAATGAAAGCCAAGCCTAGCAAGTTCCAAGGGGTATTCAACGTAGATGGGAAATTTGCTACAATCAACCTTGTTCCCGGGAAGAAAGTCTACGGTGAGGAGTTGTTCAAGCAGGATGGCGTGGAATACAGAGTTTGGGATTACACCAGAAGCAAGCCGGCTGCGGCATTGAAGAAAGGATTGAACGTTTTTCCACTAGAGAAAGGAATGAAGATACTGTACCTCGGCGTGGCAAGCGGCACTACAGCTTCGCATTTTTCCGATATCATCGGCAAGGACGGAATCATATACGGTGTGGATATAGCCGAACGTGTGCTACGTGATCTGGTCTCCGTTGCAGAGGCTCGAGGAAATATTCTCCCGATGTTGGCAGATTCGAGAAAGCCTGAGGAATATGAGAACCAGATTTTCGAGCAAGTCGATGTTGTTTTTGAGGATGTTGCAAGCGACGATCAGATACCGATTTTGATAAGGAATTCTGAAAAGTTCCTGAAATCGCATGGCATTGCAATGATAGCCATCAAGTCCCAGTCGATTGACGTGACAAGGGATCCGCAGGAAATATACAAGGAAGCTCTTGTCAAACTTGAGGAACATTTTGATATCATCGACAAGGTAGAGCTTGACCCTTATGAGAAACACCATCTGTTCGTAGTAATGAAATTTAGAAGATAGGAATCTCGATTGCAATAATTAATTTTAACCGAAAACCCCCTGTGATAGCAAATACAAAAAGATTATAATTGCCGGCACTAAGAAAGGCGACAAGTAGAAGACTATGCTCTTTTTAACATGTTCCCAGTAAACTTTCCCCTTCCCAGCAGGATAATAAAGTGGTAGGTATTTTGTACCATGCCAAAAACTTTTCTGAGTGTAGTAATACACAAATGTTTTCAAAGGTATGACCGGAAGAAAACCGATTACAAGCGATTCTGTTGCAATCCTTAGATTGTCTTTAGTAACACCAGGAACATGAGGTATGTCTTTGGCCCATTTTCTATACTCTTCATCGGTAAGTTTTCGCTCGCCTGATAGGTGTGTTCCTATACCATTCATCGTGTACGTCATAATTAGATATTATCCAGTTAGGTTAAAAATCTATTTGCGGTAAGAAATTTTAGAGAATAGAAATAAGAAGAAATAGTAGGGAAGAGACGGCTGTTAAGCTATCTCATTCCCTTGGGTTCCTAACCGGGCGAATAAAACCAAAAATACGACCATCCTTCATTAGATTGACACGCAGCTTGTTAGTCCCGCGATCTTCGAGCATTGCCATTTCAACGCGTGCAACTTCTATCATAACAAGTCATGCCCTCCTAGCCTATAGTAAGCTTCTGTGTTGAATTGCGGCAATCTTGTCTGAGAAGCATCTACAAACCTCTGTTCAATGAAACTGCCCCAGCAGCCCCTGCAAAAGAGTCTCTTCTCCCCAAAACCGTCAACGAATTTTATTATCTTCGGTGATTTGCATCTCAAGCATTCCATAATATCACTAAAAGATATTCGTATTTGGGGTATACCCGTCTTGTGAAGGAGTAAACTTCCGGTCAGATTTCCAACAACGTATTCCAAGTCTTTAAAATGCCAAAATAAGGCAATCTAAGCCTCCTTTGGCTAGAAGAAATCATTTTGATAATATCTTTAGCAGTTCGCCTACTTTCCCAATAGGCACCCGCACAGCGCTCGCTGCCTCATGCCCACCACCTGTGGAATTTGGTATAGACTTGACTACCTTTGCTGCAAGCTGAGATAAATCTGTATTCACTTTGGCACCTCGCCTGAAACTTATATCTAAAACATCCCCATCTTTGTGACCAATCATTATTATCTTGTTGGCAAACGACTGCTGCAGATATCCCGACAACGCAGATTTGAAATTGTACTTGGATGTTATAACATAGAACACGATATCATCCCTTTCCGTCTTGTTCTTCCAAAAATCTTCAACAATTCTTCTGAACTCTAGGCGTGTCTGTGTGTACCAGTTTTTCAGTTGTTTGTTACCTGTCACATCGTTGTAACTCTTGGCATCTATCAGCACCTTCACAGCCTTCATGCTGCCTTTAGGTCCGACAGCGACTCGTGCAGAATCAACCACGCTTGCAAGCTTGCCAATGATTGAGCCGTCATACAATTTCTCATCAACAAGCTCCTTGCCCCCGATCAATTCCGGATATCTTTCGTTAACTTTTTTAAACAAATCCAAACAGTTAGTCACGCCATGGTCCCCGAGCGTTCCAATCCCAGCAATCCATGATATATCATCTGCATCTAAAAATTCCGCGTATATCCTGTAACACAAATAGCTCACAGGTATGTATGCATGAGCATCAGCAATTCTCGGGTTGACATATGTGATTCCAGCATACGGTTTGACATTGTGATGGTCAATATTCAAAACACCCCCGATTTTCTTCAATTTGTCCATCAGTTCAATGCCGATATCCGCTATATCTAGCACAACAATATAATCAGGTTTTAATTTTCTTACACGAGCAACAGCGTCGTCGGTAATTGTGAAATTCTGACCAGACACAACAAGAGACGGTTTCATACCGATTTTCTTCAGCAGTCTGTATATGACCGCAGCAGAGCATACAGTATCATCGTCATGCCCGAGAATAACCGCAACTTTGCTCCCAGTCTTCATCTTCCCTAAAAATTCTACAGCTGGTTTCACCGTTTCCTCCCAAGCCATATTTATCAGTATTGGTTCACTAGCTTCTAATAATCAGAATATAATAACATCTGGAACAAAAGTTAATTATGCAAAAAGTAGAATTGCCGCCATTGCCATACGCGTACGACGCTCTGGAACCAGTGATATCAAAGGAAACTATGACACTCCATCATGACAAGCACCATGCTGCTTATGTGAATGCGACCAATGCTGCACTTGAAAAGTTGGACAAATCTAGGAAAGGCGAAATGGAAATCGACACAAGAGCTGTCCTGAGGGATTTGACCTTCAACCTCAATGGGCATATACTTCACTCCATGTTCTGGACAAACATGAAAGGCACAAAAGACAACAACAAGCCAAATGGGGAGATTGCAAAACAAATCGACAAAGATTTTGGAAGTTTCGATGCTTTCAAGAAAGAGTTCGATACTGCTGCCAAGACTGTTGAGGGATCTGGTTGGGCGGTACTAGGATTTGAACAGAATTCAAAACAGCTTGTAATCGTGCAGATAGAGAAACACAATATCAACAATATCGCGAACCTGAGGACGTTGCTTATTTTGGATGTGTGGGAACATGCATTCTATGTCGATTACAAGAACGACAAGGCTGCTTTTGTTGACAAATGGTGGGATATTGTCAATTGGGATGAAGTCGAGAAAAGGTTCACTCTCTAGCCAAGAAGCCTTTTGACCTTTTCAGCTATGGCCATCAGCTCAACCCTATCAGCAGCATGATGTGACTCCCAAACAATTGGCATATTGTCATCCCAAAATCTCGGAATAACATGTGTATGGAAATGGTGCACGCCCTGCGATACGATGTTCGATTGGACTGTGTTCATGCCATCGGCATTGACGGTTTCTTTCAACGGCTTGGATATCTTCTTGACAGTCCTGTAGACATCAGCTATAATCTCCTCAGGTATTTCGAAAATTGTTGCATAATGCTGTTTTGTGATGACAAGCGTGTGTCCTGGATTGCGAGGGTTCAAGTCAAGAAAAGCGATTGTGTTAGTATCTTCATAGATGACATTAGCTGCTATCTCCTTACTTACAATCTTGCAGAATATGCAATCCTCCACATTCTCGCCTCTAAAGAGTAATGCTGTGAGCTCTTAAAAACCTTTTACCCAAACAAGGAGCTCAATCCAGCAGAAGCGCTTTCAGCAGCTTTCTCTTCGTCTTCAACTTTCTTCTCTTCCTTCTTCTCAGCAGCCGCTCCAGCAGCAGGCACAGCAGCAACTACAGCAGCCTGTTTGATCAGTTCGTCAATGTTCTGTCCCTCAAGGCTTGCAACAAGAGCCTTCACTTTGGTCTCATCGACCGAAGCTCCAGCGCTTGATAGAACTTTCTTTATGTTCTCTTCGTTCACCGCTTGCTTTGCACTGTGGAGAAGCAATGCTGTATAAACTTCTTGCATTACTTTCCTCCTCCAATTTTGTTTTCTATTGCTACAGCTTGCCTGTAAGCTTTAGACAATAAGTGGCCAACATTCTCTTTCGTCGGATATCCTACAGCCACAGTCATATTGATAGCTTCCTGGTGGGCCTGCTTTACCTGGTTCAAGAAACCTTCGCCGACCATGCTTAGCACATCCTTCATGTAAACACTTCCGTTATCCAAAACTGCCATTACATTCATGCCTATCTTCATCGGCTCTATCTTCAGCTTCCTCAAAATATTCGCAGCATCCTTTGAAATCACGCCGCCCTTTTTCGCAACAGTCGTGTCCTTCTTGATAGCAATCTTCCCTTCCTCGACACCAGCAGGTATCTTGACCTTTGCAAACTCGCTGATCACCGGGCCTGGCATCAAGCTTGTAGGTCCTGCA
>SCSR01000050.1 GCA_004297575.1 archaeon | reverse complement strand
AGTACTTGGGTCAGCGGGAGCAACTGCAAGTACGGCAGCTGTGTGAATTTTACCGGCAATAATTATGCTTTGCTCGGTACAGATGTATGGGATGATAGTACTTTCCAAAGCGGTGGCAGCCAGGAAGCATGGATCAAGATAAACAAGTTTCCAGCAGGAGGTGCTGATTATTACAGTGCGTTCATAAGCATTGAAGGCAGGATTGATTTCAACATACACGACAGCCAGAGATTGAGATTCTATGTAGGCGGGGTAAACCATTTCAGCACATCCACGCTGCAGACAGGCACTTGGTATCATGTAGTCGCGACATATGATGCAGCGAAGACAGTGAGAATCTACATCAACGGACAGTTGGACAACACCACGTCATATACGACTTGGAACGATATCGATTCTGTCAGCAGGATTGATACGATAGGTGGACATTACAGCCTAGCTAATTTCTTCAACGGCACGATGGATGAAGTTCGCATCTACAACCGCCCATTATCTTCACAGGAAGTCTGGGAACATTACAGCAAAGATGTAAGCAGATATTATGACGATTTCAATGTCGGCGCAAAAAGAAATTACGGGGTTGAAGACAGCAATACAATTTTACAACCAATATCACCGAACAGCACTATTTTGCACCTGAGGTTCAACGACAACTCGACAATCAATGCCACGGATAGCAGCGGGTACGGGAACGGCGGTGGCACTTTCGGAGGAGCTACATGGATAACAAACTCTTCTTGCAAGTCTTCATTCGAAGGGTGCGTGGCATTTGATGGAAGTACAGATGATATACTAGTTCCTAACTCTACATCACTTGCATTTTCCAGCACATCGCCTTTCACTGTATCGACCTGGATATACCCGCGAGCCTTTGTGGACAGGGATATGATTTTCAATCTTGAGAACGGAGTATCTGGGCAATTTAATTTCTGGTTCGCATTATTGTCGACGAGTAAGGTCAGGATGAGCCTCCAAAATGGCAGTACCACCCAAGTCGCCGACAGCCTAAGCGCACTACAGACAAACAACTGGTATCATCTAGCCGCAACTTATGACGGGTCCATAGTCAGCATATATCTGAACGGGGCTTTGGACAGTTCGACTAGCATAACATCGTTTGCAGGCACTGCTACGAATTCACCTCTGTATATTGGCCGAAGAAATCCAGCAGTCGGGTCATTCTTCCTTAATGCTCTTACAGATGAAATGATAATGATCAATCGCAGCTTGTCATCAAGCGAAATCAACCAGTTATATTTGGGCGGTTACAACCGAACCATCAACGGTTATGGGCATAGGATAGCAAGCGCAGACAGCGTCTCCACAATTGCTTACAACCTCACAGACCATGATGTAGTAACACAGCAGGATTACGACCAGCGTATGCTCCTCATCAACGGCACGCAAGCGACAGCATTCAACGCAACCCAAGTGCTCACAGGCTCTACAAAGGCATTGAACATGACACTGCAATACGACAAGATAACCCTTACTGGAACCATGAGCATCCAGAGCGGCAATTACAAGATTTGCGTGCAGAACACAGGCGTCTCAGGCGGCAAGACAGTGGTGAACATCGGGCTGTGCTGATATACCTAGCAAGTATAAAATTTTATCATGAAAGGAATCTCCGAGTTCATTTCATATGCTCTCGTGATACTTCTTGCCGCCTCGGCGTTGGCAATAGTAGTGACCGTGGGTTTGCCGACTCTCCAGCAGTCACGCGAAGTCGCATCATTTGACATGGGATTCAACAACATGCAGCAGTTCGACTCGATGATAAAGGAAGTCGCTTCGGAAGGTCAAGGCTCGTCACGATCGGTCCAAATAAACGTAAACATCGGGAAATATTCCACGATCAACAACAGCCTAGTGTTCACTTACTATACGACGAAATCTTTCATCCAAAACTCCACAGCTTACGGCAACATCCGCATCATGGCTGGCTACAACACAGGCAACCTGACATTGCAGTACGACAATATCAACATCACCGGCTCGCTGAACATACAGACTGGGAGTTATATGATTTGCATGCAGAACATGGGCACGGCTACAGTGAACGTGAAGGTGTGCTGATTTAAATAAATCCGAAACGAAAAGATGTCTAGTGATTATTTTTGAAAGCGATAACAGGGTTGGATGAAGCCGGGAGAGGCGCAGTTGTAGGGCCAATGGTCATTGCAGGCGTAACCATTGACAAGAAGCATGAGAAGAAATTGCATGCATTGGGCGTCCGCGATTCCAAGACCCTTTCCCCGAAAAGGCGCGAGGAGCTTGCCATAGAGATAGAAAATGTCGCAACCAACATGGTGGTGGTCCGCGTGCAGCCCTGCAAGATTGACACGATGAGGTCGCAGGGGATAAACCTGGACAAGATAGAGGCGATGAAGATGGCTGAGATAATCGACATGTGTGAGGGAAAAGTTTACGTGGACTCGCTGGAACAGAATTCCAAGAAATTCAAGCAGCTTGTGGTGAGCTACATGAAGAACAAGAAGCGCGACATGGTGGTGGAGAATTACATGGACGAGTCGCAGACGATTGTGGGCGCGGCAAGCATCATCGCAAAGGTGGAGAGGGACAAGGCTGTGCAGGAGATAAAAGACAAGGTGGATTATGATTTTGGCGTGGGGTATCCGCATGATGCGAGGACGATAGAGTTCATCCGCATGCTGATCAAGAAGCACAAGGACAACCTGCCGCCGTTCGTGCGCAAGTCCTGGATCACCACGCAGACCCTTTTCGAGCAGTCATGGCAGAGAAAGATAAAGGATTTCGTCCTAGGAAACAAACAACAATGCAAGGAGAAGTCAAATGAAAACTGAGCAGAAGATCAATCTTGTCTATGCGGCACTGGGTGCTGGTGCGGGAGCAATCTCCAATTCAGTCACAACACTCATCGCATTCGGCGCAGCCATCGCAATATTTGCAGCATCCTTTGCAGTGATGAAGAGATATGTCAGGACCAGGAAGAATAGCTGGTTATTGTCAAACTCACTGGCTAGTTATTTATTGACATGGCTGTCAGTGTGGATATTGATGTTCAACCTTATTTGAGAATCTGTACGAACTTTGGCGTGACAAGCAGGTAACCTTCAGGCGTCCCTACGATATCCAACCCATAATTCTGGCAGTTGCGCTTCAACTTTTGCACAGACAATTGGAACTCGCCGATATCCTTCTTCTGCAAGTCCCTGGTCTTCAAAAACAATATATTACCGTCACGCACAAGCTTGAGAACTCGGTCAACATCGACCATGCCGCTTAAATTTTCAACACGGACGACAACCTTCTGCCCCATTTCAGGCTCTTCAGCCAATTCCATCGGCTGTTCCTTCTTGCCGAAATTGAAACTTGGGATAAGGTCCCTTAGTGCCATAACAATATATTCAATCCGCAAGCTTAAATGTTTTGGACGCAGAGAAAAGAGGGGCGAGCCCCTACATGTTCTCTACAAAGTCGGCTGCATTCTGAAGGCTTGCCGAAAATCCAGGCTCTGCACCGAATATGACAACCTTCTTGCCATACTCACGCGCCTTTTGCACCACCGGAAGAAAGTCGGCATCCCTTGTGGCAAGAGCAAGCACGTCGATATCCCTCATCAGGACAGCCTCGATGCCTGCGACAGCCATGGCAATGTCAATATCGCTAGCCTCTTCGTCCTGCTCGGCAAGCGTCATATTGCATTCATACCCTTCATTGATCACCGCTTCCACCAGTTTCTCAGGTGCAAACTGATTGACGAAAACCCTCATGATAACTAGCCTGCCGTATTTTTGCGCCCTTTTCCTGAGCTCGCGCAGGTCTATCATGAACTCCTTCCTGAGCATGTTCGGCCCATCAACCATCAATGCAACCCTCTGTTCTTTATCAACAGGTTCTGTTTCTTTCATTTTTTATCCACTCCATGTCTAACCATTTATTGTTATCGAAGACCCGTCGCCGCTATCGACTTTCACACTGACCACCAACGCGTTCACAGTGACAGAATCGCCTTCTATCTTCATATTGCCTATGACGCCTGATGCGTCGATGTTATCGCCTTTCAACAGCAAGAGGTCCCATTCTTTATTTCTGAATGTTTTCATACTTCCTGTTACATCCAAAAGTGACATCTTGTTCATGGCCAACCCGCTTATCAACAGGCTTTCAGGTCGCACCTTTGCACTTATCACATCTGTATCCAATACCACCATGCCGTTCGAGAAACCCAGCTCGCCGCTCGCCGAATCAGCAGAAAACTTACAAACACCGCCCTTTTGTTCAAAGTCCATGCTACTGGAGAGCTTGGTACCAATGCATATGCCGGTTGCGCGTACACTGATGTTCACGACATCATAATTACTGCCTTGGAACTTAGACAAGCTCGCCTGCAATTCTATCGGGAAGGCGTTCCCTGTAGGCATGGGGTTGAGCTTTACCACGAAACTGGAGAAGATGCCTCCCAAGTCTGTTCCCATACCGGTCCTAAAGAACAGCAATGCAGCTATCCCCAATACTGCAAAAGTGGTAAGCCATACCTTCCAATGATGCATAAATGTCACTGAATTTATATGATACCGCAAGCATAAAAACAAATATATATAACTGCCGCTATTATCTAAAGGTGACAACTTTCGTTAATATGCAATTAGGCGGGGATTGGATAGGCAACATCGTCTGGCTGCTGCTTTTCATTGTCATGATGTTCTTCTACCCGAGGCTGATGGTGGGGCAGATGATATGGAGGCTGCAGCAGACTGTCGACATGCTGTCCGGGCTCACGGTAGACGCGAAGAAGATAGTGCTGAAAAAAGTTTCCAAGACGCCGTCCAAGGAACTCAAGGATACGATTAACAATTTTATGGAGTTTTTTGTCATAGAGCCTGTCAGCCTTGACCCGTATGGGATAGTGAGGAAGATAGAGCACTTGTCTGACTTGTACGAGGACAAGCTCAAGCATTTCTCCAAAGGCATCGCTCCGTCGCTGGATGCAGAGAGCAGGGCCAATCTGGCAATGAGCCTGTCCGGAGCAACGTCGCTCCACCAGATAGAAAAAATCGTGAGGCACTTCGTGGAACAGATAAAGAAGACCAAGAATCTACAGCTTGCCATGATATTACAGATGCAGTTGCCGATGGTCGAGAAGATTGCCAAGGCACTGTTGAGAGGGACAGAGGCTTTTGCAAACGGCTGGCCTGTGGGTGATTCGATCGGGCCGATGGTCGCAGCGCACCTCATCGACAACTCGAAAGTAAAGGAACTGGACGACGAGACACTGGTTGTCAGGAAGAAGGTTGCTGGCAAGGATGTGATAATTATCAAGGCAAAAGGACCTGGCAGCAGGCTGGGAACGCTGGGCAAGCATGTCGACAAGATTATCAAGAAGGAAAAGATATCGAGCATCATCACAGTGGATGCAGCGCTCAAGCTAGAGGGCGAAAAGACAGGAAGCATCGCAGAGGGAGTCGGCGTGGCAATCGGGGGCATAGGTGTGGACAGGAGCTATATAGAAAGCATCTCGACTGCGCGCAAGATACCGCTTGATACTGTCGTTGTAAAGATGAGCCAGGAAGAGGCTATCACGCCCATGGCTGGCGATATTCTGGACGCATTGCCACGAGCCAAAAAGCTGGTAGAAGAAAGGGTGTCTGAGAGCAAGGGCAAAGTCATTATTGTCGGCGTTGGGAATACTGTAGGCGTGGCAAATGACAAAAAGTCTGCCATTGCCATGGAGCCAACCATCAGGAAGAATGCACACATCATGAAGCATATCGAAGAGGAAGAGAAGAAACGGGAGAAGGGCAAGTTCGGATGGATTACAGGCCCGCTAGGATTTTAAAGCTGAGCGATTATCTGATCTGCCTGTTTTTGTAGCTCGCTTTCGCTGCTGTCATTCACAATCTTAAAATCAGCCTTTTCTATGCATGCCCTTACATGCTGCCCGTAAGGCGGCTCGTCTTTTCCCTGGTCGCGCTCGTCCATTGCAACAAACTCCTCCCAAGTCTTCGGGTCTTTTGTCTGTTTTCTTTTCAATATCCTCTCAAACCTGGTCTTCGGGTCGGCGTCTATGGCAATCAGCCTGAAATCGCTGCCGAACCTCTGCCTGAGATAATCGACCTCGCCAGGATTCCTAATGCCATCGATAACAATCATATTTTTTTTCTTTGAAAGGTATTCGACTGCCAGCTTGGCAAGTATGTGCGTGCCGTACATCCTTCGCATGTCGTTTCCCATGTCCTGCAGCGTCTTTCTGTCAGCCTTGCCTTTCTTCCTCTCCACCTCGGCATGTATCACATCCGACAGGACGATGTCGAAAAAGTCCATCTTGGTCTTCAGCATGTCTTTCAGAACTTTCTTTCCAGCGCCTATGGTGCCGGTGATGCCAATGACCTTCATCTAA
Organism: archaeon; assembly: GCA_004297575.1. GTDB lineage: Archaea > Aenigmatarchaeota > Aenigmatarchaeia > CG10238-14 > SCSR01 > SCSR01. Next base: position 7,803 of record SCSR01000050.1, on the reverse strand, counting down.
AATAATTATTAAATTAAATTATTAAGCCTAACCAAGACTATTGTATTGTATGAAAATTTCTCAGGTCATGGTCAAGAATGTCGTGCGTGTCAACCATGACGACACCATATCCAAGGCTCTGGAGCTGATGGGAAAGAACTGTGTGCATCAAGTCGCTGTTGTGGAGGATGATCTGTTTTTGGGAATGGCATCTATCAAGGACATACTTAACAGCAGGTGCAACCCGACAGACACGGTGAGCGATGTGATGAAAAAGATTGCGACACTGAGGGAAGAGCAAGATTTGGATGATGCTATATCAACATTATTGAGGACAGGTTACAGGGCATTGCCTGTTGTGGATGTGAACGAGTTAAAAGGCATTGTGAGCGAGACTGATCTGATCAAGCGTATCGAATTCCTGATGGAGATAAATGTTGACCATTTTGCTGCAGATGTTGCAGTTGTGAATGAAAGCGATAGCGTGAGCAAGGCGTTGAGCCTGATGCGCGGGAAGAACATCTCCAGAGTGGTTGTTACTGATAGCAAGAATAATGTGAAAGGATGCGTGGATAGCGTGAGCCTCATAAGTTTGTTATCGCAGCCTACTGGTTCTGTGAGGCCTGCTTCTTACACTGAAGTGGAAAAAGAGTCGCTGGCAAATTTTGCGGTGCGTGATTATATGAGACGGACATGCGTGATGGAGAGGGCAAATTTCTCGTTGAAGGACGCAATCAAGAATCTGCAGAAATTCGAGGAGATAGTTTTGGTTGACAAGAATTGGCTGTTTGGCATCATCACGCCAAAGGATGTGCTCGAGCTGAGGGATTACGAGGAGCTGCCGTTGCAAGTGTCACACTACCAGTCAATCGGCAAGTTCGATGCGACAAGGGTCAATGAAAAGCTTGCGAGCTTTGTGAAAAAGCTGCAGAAGATGGATGATGTGCAGAAGATGTTCGTTTACTTTGATACGGTGAACCAGAACGGCAAGACGCATTATTTTTCAAGAGCTAGGCTGATCGCAGGTGACAAGATTTTTATTGCGCACGCTGATGCATGGGGATTGGATGCTGCTGTCCAGGATTTGGAAGATAATTTGGAAAAGCAGTTCGCGAAAGTGCATGGTAAGAAAATAAAAGGAAGCAGGGCAGCTTACAGGAAAATAAAAGAAAAGTAATTTTTGTAAGCTACTTTGATGCAAGCTTGTTGGCCTTGACGAAATTCCAGATTTTCTTTGTCATTTCGCTCGGAGCAAGGTCGCCAGTACCGAATATCTTGGATATCGGCTCGTCAGCGACTTTTTTGAAGCTTATGCTATACCCGCCGAACGGTTTCTTTGCCATCAGAGGTCACAGCCTCTGCATGTCTTTCTTCCGTTTGCCTTTGCCCTTTCGACAGCCTTTTTCAATTTCAATGCAACTGTGTTGTCAAGAGCCTTGAGGAAATCCCCGCCAGCCCTCATTCCTTTCAGTTGCGCCCTTACAGCAGATTTAACGACTAGTGCCATTGTTTTTGCCTCCAATTTTTTAAAATGCGTTTAGTAGGCGTAAAAATGTGTTTTACGCCCCTTCTGTAAATAGTTGTTTAGGGCGGTATATAAGCGTTTTGGAGAGGTTAGTAATCGGTGGATACTATATCCTATATCACAGGAAAATACATAATAACTAAATTCATTATATACATCATGAATCCAATAGAAAAAATTAAACAACTATCCGAACAATTCATTGAAGTAGATAGAAAAATAGCAAGTCACTTTGCGGGCTGCACATCTAAAGATAATGACATAGGTAATTGTGAATGCCAAACATACGGTCAAGTAGAAAACACACTTGATAGGACGGGTCCTAATAAAGCCATTAAAATTATAACAACTTGTAAAGGACCAAAAATTTACAATTAAATTTAAACATTCAGCTTAACTTTCATATTCAATATGTATATAAGTCTGTATTCCAAGTTTGAAATGATGGATAGTTCACATTCGAAACAAATTGTACTAGTTTTCATTTTTCTGATAGGTGTAGCATTTTATGTCAAATCGTCTTATGCTAGTTCTACAACTACTTCCACAATTACTCAAACCATTCAAGATGTTTCGAGCGGGTTGAGAATACAAACTTCCCCACAAGTTCTTAACCTAACTTGGAATTCTAATGGAAACTTTTCTGTACATATTGAAAACAAGAATGATATGGAATTAATTTGTGCCTTAACTGGAGGTTACTTGTATAATCAAACATATTCCGATGGGAGTTACATCTCTGGGGTTTATGATCAAAATCAGACTGTTCATTTACTTCTAAATCCTAGCAATTATCCTGTTTCTCCTCCAAGCACATATGACACGGTTGTTAACATTTTTGCTTTAGATAAATGCGGACCAAAGGAAGTGTGTGGTAATAACAATATATGTCATTATGAGCAATACTGCCAGTCTGACAATTCATCCATTTATCTGCTAAAGCTATCTTGTGCCTCAGGTTATGTGGCTGGTTCAGCAACTGGTTCAGTATTTGACAGGTTGATTGTAAACTTTGTAACGCCTGAAACAAATAAGTTTTGCATGGAAAATTGGAACTGTACAAGTTGGTCTAGTTGTTTTGAAAATCGAACTCAATATAAGACTTGTACAGATTTGAATAACTGCGGGACTTTTGGAGATAAGCCAACTGAAATTCGGTCATGCACTTTTACACAACCTACAAGCACAATCACCCATACAAATCAAACCACTGAAATCAAAAATTCGGGTGAACAATTCATATTACCTCAAACTGGATTTTTCTCGTATATGTTTAAACTTTTTCAGCAATTTTTGCATACAATTTGGGGAAATCGTTAATTATAGCAAAGGTATTTTAAACATAGTAACTAGATTTTAGAAAATTCCGTGAACAGTTTGCTTCCCATAGGACCCTGCTGGCCTTGGTACTTGCCGCTTTCCTTCTTGTAGTAAGGCTTGTCTGTAGGTGTGATGAACTTGGAGAAATACAATTGCGCGAGAACATCGCCAGGCCTGAGGATAATCGGAACTTCGTTCATGTTCATCACTTCAAGCGTATACTGTCCTTCCCATCCAGGCTCGCCTATTCCTGCCTGCACATGCGGGATGATACCCCATCTTGCAAAAGAACTACGGCCTTCCAGTATGCAGACGAACTCTTCATTCAATTTTATATATTCCTTTGTATGAGCTAGCACGAACTTGTGCGGATGCAAGACAAACTCCTCGCCTTCCTTCAGCTCGACAATGCGGAAATGCTCGTCGTGCTTGTCCTTTCTCGGGTCGATGAATTTGACAGAATTGGAAACCGGGACACGAAACACATTACCAAGCTCCACGTCATACGTCCACGAGCCCAATCTCTTTTCATCGAAAGGCGTGATTCCTATCTGGCCGTTCTTCAGCGCCTGTCGTATATCCACGTTGGAAAGGAACATAAACAATATCTTGCATCTCAAAGGTTTAATAAGCTTTCCGCAATTTTACAATGTTATACGTATAACAACAAATTATTTCGACAATCTCAAAACTGAATCGAAAGCGACAGGCAGTTCTACCACCCCGTCATCATCACTGAAATGTTTCATGTTACGTTGAACAATTAATTTGGCATTGAGTTTTTTCTTGAAAATATCAGCATGCTCTAATGGAACATGATAATCGTTATCGGAATGTATCGCAACAAATTTCTTGCAATGTGATTTTATTTTATCCCATTCGATAGGCTTTGCAAAAAAAGAATAGAGTTCCTTCTCCCCAAAGTTATCAGCAAACTCAGCAACAAGAATAACACCACCAACTGTTTGATTTTCCTTCAAAGTTTCAAGATATCTCAGAATTGTTATACAACCTAGGCTGTGCCCAATAAAATAGCAGCCCTTGTCAGGAGTTTTAACAACTTTTGCTAAATGGTTTACCCATGCATCTATTTTAGGATGATTTGTATCTGGCATTGCTGGAACTGTAACTTTGAATCCTTTTTCTTCCAATCTCCTTTTTAACCATGATAACCAGCCATCATGGAGTGTTCCTGTCCAACCATGTATGAGGAATGCCTTTTTCGTCATTGAAAACACATCTTTCAGAGAGACTTCAAATGGTTCCCGCCGTTGATATAAATTTCCTCACCGTTAAGATATGCAGCCTCTTCTGAATCCAAATAATAAATAATTTTTGCAATATCCTCGGGAGTGCAATTTCTTCCTAGAGGATTAGACTTGGCCATTTCTTCCCAACCCTTGTCATCAACTCCCCACGGATCCCACAAAGGTGTCCTAGTCACGCCAGGATTCACAGAATGAGTCCTGATTCCATATTTCGCCAATGCCACAGCACAAGTTTTTGTAAAATTCATCTTAGCAGCCTCGGCAGCAGCAGCTGCAGGAAATGAAGGCTGTGTCTCATGTGCCCAAGAGGATGTGATGTTGATTATTGTCGGCCTTTTTGCTAATTTTAGCAATGGCAAAGAATATTTTGTCATCAGAAATGTCCCTTTCACTCTTACATCAAATGTTTCATTCCATTTTTCCAAATCCATTTCTTCAATGGGAATTTTATAATCCACACTCGCATTGTTTACAAGCAAATGCAGTCTGTCTGATGTCTTTTTGACAGATACCAAGACACTTTTTATATCATCTTCGTCCCTGACATCAAGCTTGTGCATCGCAACATTAGGATTTCCTTTAAATTGTTTTTCAATCAAATTCTTATCTTTCAAATAAGTCGCATGTACAAAATATCCTTTTTCTGCAAGATACTTTGCAACCCCAGCTCCTATGCCACGTGATGCACCAGTTATCAATGCAACTCTCTTTCCATTGACCATACACTAACACATTATAACTTATTTTCAACACTTTTAAGTTTAGGACTTCAGCGGGGCATTTGAAAGAATCTTTATAAATCTACTTGGAATAATTATCTTATCGTGATATCATGGGATTGAGACCAGGACGTTCATTCAGGAAGATAGAGAGGCCGTACACTCGTATCAGCATAACCATGCCTAAAAAGTCATACGTGGTAGGCGTGCCTGCGATAAAGCTGCACCAATACGAGATGGGTACCAAGGCTGGGGAGTTTGACAGTGTTATTTTTGCAGTCGCAGACAGGCCAGTGCAGATACGTGACAATGCAATCGAGGCTGCGAGGATAGTCGTCAACAAGTTCTTGGACACAAACCTCGGCGTGACGAACTATTTCATGAAGATTTTGAAATACCCGCACCAGATTGTCCGCGAAAAGTCGATTGCGACAGGTGCAGGTGCAGACCGTTATTCGTCGGGAATGGCGCATGCATGGGGCAAGCCTGCTTTCCACGCCATACAGACCAAGTCTGGCATGAAGCTCGTAGAGCTCAGAATCAACAAGCAGCATCTTGAGACTGCAAAAAAGGCTCTGAAGAAATTCGGGCTGAAGATTTCTACGCCTATAACTATCGCTATTGGCGAGTAAACCTATTTACAAGCACAAAACAAAATTCTCTTATGCAGTATATTCTCTGGTTCGACAGGATAACCAAGGACGACGGGGCTACGGTAGGCGGCAAAGGCGCGAACCTTGGCGAGATGACCAAGGCAAAGTTTCCAGTGCCTTCCGGATTCGTGGTGACTACAAAGGCGTTCGAGAAATTCCTTGATGATACCCACATAAGGGAAAAGATACAGGAAATATTGCAAAACACGGATGTGAACAATACCGAGCAGCTGGTGGAAGCTTCGAACAAAATCAAGTCGCTTATAATTGCGCAAGACATGCCGATGGAAATCAAGTCAGAACTGGCAGAGTCGTATGATGCTTTTTCAGTCTCGGGCGAGGTGCCGGAAGAATTGAGGGCGCTGATTTCCGCAGGAAGGACATACGCATTGGTGGCTGTGAGGAGCTCTGCGACAGCTGAGGATTTGCCATCGGCATCGTTCGCAGGCCAGCAGGCTACGTTCTTGAACGTCAAGGGCAACAAAGATTTGGCAGATTCTGTCAAGAAATGCTGGGCTTCGTTGTACGAGCCCCGTGCAATATTCTACCGTGCAAAGAATAACGTCAGCAGTTCGAGCATTGCTGTGGTTGTGCAGAGGATGATAAGCTCGGAAAAGTCAGGAGTCATGTTCACAATCAATCCGGCAAACGGCGAGGATAATATTATCGTAGAGGCTGTATGGGGTCTTGGAGAGACGATTGTACAGGGAGAGGTAGAGCCTGATCATTATGTTGTTGCGAAAGACGGTGCGTTTTTGGACAAGAAGGTTGGCGTGAAAGACAGGATGAGGATGAGAGATTATGCAAGCGACAAGACTGTCGAGATGCCAGTGCCGAAAGAACTTGTAAACGCGCAGGTGCTGACTGATAACGAATTGGCAAAGCTTGCAGAGTATGGGTTAAAGCTGGAGAGGCATTATGGAAGGTCGCAGGATGTGGAGTTTGCGATACAGAAAGGGAGGATATACATCGTGCAGACGCGTGCGGTGACCACGCAATCCGAGAAAAGAGATGTAAAGATGGAAGGCAAGCAGTTATTGAAAGGGATGGGTGCGAGCCCTGGTGTTGCGCAAGGCAATGTAAAAATTATAAAGTCGATGGACGACCTGAACAAGGTGGAACAAGGTGACATCATGGTAACTCGCATGACGAGCCCGGACATGGTAGTTGCAATGAGCAGGTCTGCAGGAATTGTAACAAACGAAGGAGGCGTGACATCGCATGCAGCCATAGTATCGCGTGAGATGGGAATACCTGCAATTGTCGGGACAGGAAGCGCGACGCAGTTGTTAAAAGATGGAGATATCGTTACATTAGATGCTTACAATGGTGTTGTGTATGAGGGAAGTGTTGCTGTAGCAAAGCCGCATGTCGAGACAGTTACAGCAAAGACACACACAAAGGTGAAAGTCAATCTTGTTTTCCCGCAGATGCTTGAAGTTGCTGGCAGGGCTGATGGAGTTGGATTGCTGAGGATAGAGCACATGATTGCTAAGAATGGTATCCATCCATCCAAGCTGGTCCGCGAAGGGAGGATGGAAGATTACATAAAAATTTTGGTGGATGGAATCAGGCCAATCGCACAGGCATTCGAAGGCAAGCCTGTTTGGGTGAGGACACTCGACGCACGCAGCGATGAGTTCAGAAATCTGGAAGGTGGGGAGGATGAGCCTCACGAAAGCAATCCGATGATAGGTTGGCATGGCATACGAAGGAGCTTGGACGAGCCGGAATTGCTCGAAGCGGAATTCAAAGCGATAAAGCAATTGCATGATGAAGGATTGGCGAACATCGGAGTGATGTTACCATTTGTAATTTCTGTGGAAGAATTTGAAAAGGCACGTTCGATTGCCAACAAAGTTGGGCTGTATGCAGATTTGGGAATCATGGTCGAGACACCAGCTGCTGCATTGTATGTTGAAAGATTCTGCAAGCATGGAATCAAGTTTGTAAGCTTTGGCTCTAACGATCTGACACAGATGACGCTTGCGATAGATAGGAACAATGAGAGAATATCCCAACTTTTCAGCGAGATGCATCCTGCGATGAAGAAACTTTTCAGCTATGTGATAAAGGTCTGCAAGAAATACGGAGTGGAGACGTCGATATGCGGCGAGGGACCGAGCAACAATCCGAAATTGGTAGAGTTTCTTATCAGAGAGGGAATCGATAGTTTGTCAGTTGAAGTAGACGCATTGGATAAAGTCAGGCAGCAGGTTGCTGGATTGGAAGGATAAATCTCTAACTATTAAGAAAAATATTATGCAAAGGTTGCGTTTAGATGCATATATCGAGCCTGTAGGAAAGATTGTGAGGATGTATATACCATCTAATGAGAT
>SCSR01000049.1 GCA_004297575.1 archaeon | reverse complement strand
TCCACCACCTGCACCAGCACCGATGCCTGGCGTATGTCGTCAAGGAATTTGTTGCCGATTCCCCTCCCTTCATGCGAGCCCGGTATCAGCCCGCCTACGTCCACCAGCTTGACAGGCACGAATCTCTTGCCGTCCCTGCAATATCCTGTCCTCGGGTTGCACTTGACGCCCATCTCCTTCTCCGGACAATCTACTACAACGTATGCCATTCCCACATTCGGCTCGATGGTTGTGAACGGCACTGCAGAAATCTTGACATCAATCATGGTCGCAGCCTTGAAGAAGCTCGATTTGCCAGATGATGGTTTGCCCACTAGACCGATTATTATTCCAAACACCTACGTTGCAGTGTCGCCTGCGTCTACAGTATACGCAGCGCCTGTTACATATGAAGCTTCGTCTGATGCCAAAAATAATGCGACATTCGCCACTTCTTCTGGCTTGCCTATCCTCTTCAGTGGAATCTGGCTCTCCATGGATTTTATATCTTCAGCGCTCAACGTTCTCAACATCGGCGTGTCGATAGGTCCGGGACAGATGCAGTTTACTCTGACCTTCGGCGCACAGTCGACTGCCATGGCTCGCGTCAGACCAACGACTCCGCTTTTTGACGCGCAGTATGCTGCAGCGCCCGGCCCTCCTTCCAGGCCGTACACAGAAGCAGTGTTCACTATCGCTCCGTTTGACTTGAGCAGATGCGGCATTGCAAATTTCGAGCAAATGTAGACGCTCTTGAGATTTATGCTGATGATCATGTCCCAATTCTCTTCTGTAGTCTGGTCGACAGAACCGCCCTCGAATATGCCTGCGTTGTTGAAAAGTATGTCGATCTTGCCGAACGCTTCGACCGTCTTGTCTATCATGCGCTTGACATCATGTCCCCTCGACACGTCTGTCTTGACAAATATAGCCTCACCGCCATTGGAAACAATCTGCTGCACGACTTCCCTGCCTTTCTCGTTCACGTCAGCTACGACGACCTTCGCCCCTTCCTTTGCGAAAAGCAGCGCGCTCGCCCTGCCGATGCCTGACGCAGCCCCTGTTATGATTGCAACCTTGTCCTGTAATCTCATCATTCTAGAATTAGTCGCATGGTTATTTAGCTTTTGGCCATCTGCCAGATTTCCCTGACCATTCTCTCGATGTTCTGCAGCCTCTCGTTCAATGCAGAAAACTGGTATTTCATGCTGTCCATCTCTGTCACCATAAGGTCAACCTTCGCCTTTAGGTTATCGACAGTAGCAGTCTCTGTTGTAACCTCGACCTTCGGCACCTCGATCGGCGGCAACGGCTCTTCCTTGACTTTCTTCCTGAACAAAAAACCTATTAATGGTATCTTCATCTGAACACTCCCGGCTTTAATGGCATTCCCAAGACAGCGCGCATCTCATTCAGCAGCCTGTCTGTGAGCCTGACGCAAAGCTTGATGTATCCTCTTCTAACTTCGTTGTAAAAGTATATATTGTAAACCCAGCGTATGGCCTTGTAGAGAGGGGTTTTCTTGAAAAAACTGTCCAGCCTGTACTCGGTCCTGATCTTGCCCCCGACTAGGCATGTTACTTTGCCGTTCGCGCCCTTTTCCTTCGGCTGCTGACCCTGGATGATGATCTCGATGAAGATGCTTGTGTGTGCGTCGAAACCACGGGAAGCGTACATGGTCTGGTAGAATGTCGGGATGGCGCCTGTTGTGTCCCATCGGAAATCCCTCTCCCACAAATCGATCGCCTCTACCTCGAAAATCTTGACCAGCAACGGCCTCATGGCATGCGCAATCTTGATCGGGTCCGGCCCTGTGAATTCCAGTTTTATCCTTTGTTCTGGTGAAAAGCAGTCGTCCTCGAACTTCCATACCGGGCTTGGCATGTTTTCACCTCATGTTCTGCAGAATGTTCAAAAATGACTTGAGCTCGTCGTTTATCTTGTGCATCCAGTCCCTGCATTGCATCCTGTATTGAGACCTCTTGTCTTCGTAGATTATCTTGTGGTAGAACACGCGGAACATCTCGTACAGCAGGCTCCTCTGCCACAAAGTATCCTGCGGATATTCTGTCCTCAGCCTGCCGATCATGCTTATCGCAGCAGTGCCTTCCTTCCCAAACTCCTTGCTCGGCCTCGCCTCTCC
>SCSR01000048.1 GCA_004297575.1 archaeon | reverse complement strand
CGAAATCCATGGTGAGATGTGCAAGATATCCGAGGTTATTGTAAAGGAAAAGATTTTTGATACGGAGGAAGTCTACCCAGGACCATGCAGAGGGAAATGAATGAAACTGGAAATTAAAAACCTGCACGTGGCTGTGGATGGGAAGAAGGTCGTGAAAGGCGTGAATCTTGCTGTGAGTGAAGGCGAGGTGCATGCGATCATGGGACCGAACGGCGCTGGCAAGTCTAGCTTGAGTTATGCTATTATGGGACATCCGAAATACAAGATTACAAAGGGCAAGATAATTTTCGACGGGCATGATATTACAGAATTTTCGCCTGACAAACGCGCCAAGCTAGGATTGTTCTTGGGATTCCAGCACCCATTGGAAATCTCAGGCGTGAGCGTCAACAATTTTTTGCGTACAGCTTATAGATCGCTAAAGTCTGACAGCATGTCGATACTTGAGCTGAGGGAGTTTGTAAGCAAGAAAATGTCACAACTGAAGATGGACAAATCTTTTGCTGGCAGGGGATTGAACGAAGGATTCTCAGGTGGGGAGAAAAAGCTAGCAGAGATTTTGCAATTGGTTGTACTGCAGCCAAAGATAGCCATACTTGACGAGCCTGACTCTGGGACAGACGTGGATACACTGAAACTGATCGCACAGAATATAAAGTCGGTGAACAAGAAAAACAACACGGGCATACTTTTGGTGACGCATCACAACAGGATACTGAAATATCTCAAGCCGGATTTTGTGCATGTGCTGGTGGATGGCAAGATAGCGAAGACTGGCGGGCCTGAACTTGCAGACAAGCTCGAATCAAAAGGTTATGGATGGGTGGAAGCATGAACGATTATGCGAAAAAGTTCGGATTCAAGTTTGCTGAGAGACCTGTCCACCAATCAGAGCCTGGCATTTCTAAGAAGATTGTAAATGAGATTTCAGAAATTAAAGGCGAGCAGAAATGGATAAGCGATTCCAGGCTCAAGGCACTCGAGCATTTCACAAAACGTCCGATGCCAACATGGGGACCTGACTTGTCCGAGATTGATTTTGACAATACTATATTCTACAACAAGCCGACTGACAAGGCCGTGCAAAATTGGGATGAATTGCCGACAGACATCAGGAAGACATTCGACAAGCTGGGCATACCAGAAGCCGAAAGAAAATTCTTGGCAGGCGTAGGAGCACAGTACAACTCTGAGATGGTCTATCACAAGATAAAAGAAGATTTGGCAAAACAAGGAGTGATTTTTGTCGACCCTGACACTGCGTTCAAGAAATACCCGGATATCTTCAAGAAATGGTTTGGGACTGTAGTTCCTCACACAGACAACAAGTTCGCTGCATTGAACTCTGCATTTTTCAGCGGAGGTTCGTTCATCTATATTCCGCCTAATGTCGAGGTCAAGATGCCATTGCAGGCATACTTCAGGATGAACGCAGAGAACATGGCGCAGTTCGAAAGGACGCTGATTATCGCAGACAAGGGAAGCAAAGTGCATTTCATGGAAGGTTGTACTGCTCCAATCTATTCCAAGGATTCTCTGCATGCTGGTGTAGTTGAGATCATTGCACTGCCCGGCTCGCACGTAAGATATACCACAATGCAGAACTGGTCAAACAATGTCTACAATCTTGTCACCAAGCGTGCGTATGCGTTTGAAGACGCGATTGTTGAATGGATAGATGCGAACATTGGCTCGAAAATTTCTATGAAATACCCGTGCGTGGTAATGAAAGGCAAGGGAGCAAGAGCAGATATACTCTCGGTAGCGCTTGCAGGAAACGGGCAGAACCTTGATACAGGCGGCAAGGCAATTCATCTCGCACCTAACACCACTTCAAGAATCGTCTCCAAGTCAGTGAGCCATGATGGAGGCAAGACAAACTTCAGGGGATTGGTGAAAGTGAAGAAAGGCGCGACAGATGTCAAGTCACATACCAAGTGCGATGCATTGATTCTCGATAACAAGTCTTTCTCTGGCACGATTCCGCAGTTGGATGTGAACGAGGACAGCGTGAGCGTTGGGCACGAGGCGACTGTCGGAAGGATCGGTGAGGACCAGTTGTTTTATTTGACATCACGTGGGTTGAACGAGGATGAAGCTACTGCGATGATTGTCAACGGGTTCTTTGAGACTTTTGTGAAGGAACTGCCGACAGAATACGCCGTCGAATTCAACAGGCTGATACAACTGCAGGTGGGCAGGATATGAACGTGAAAAAGATACGCAATGATTTCCCGATACTGAAGAGGAAAGTGGACGGCAAGCCGTTGGTATTTTTGGATTCAGCCGCAACTTCCCAGAAACCTGTGCAGGTGATAGATGCGATCAAGGAATACTACGAGCAGCATAACGCGAACCCGCACCGTGCAATATACAAGCTGTCAGATGAAGCTACACAGTTGTATGAGAAAGCGCGCGAGGATGTCGGCAAGTTTGTGAACGCAAACAGCGAAGAGATTGTTTTTGTCAGAAATACAAGCGAGGCAATGAACCTTGTGATGTATGGATGGGGGATGAAGTTGAGCGCTGGTGATGAGATTGTTTTGACGCAGATGGAACACCATTCGAACATCGTGCCATGGCAGCTGCTGCAGAAGAATGGCGTGACGTTGAAATTTGTAGACATTACGAATGAGGGAGAGCTTGACATGGAGGAACTGAAAAAGTTCGTGACGAAGAGGACTAGGCTCGTGTCATTAACGCATGTGTCAAATGTTCTAGGTACGATAAATAATGTGAAAGAAATTGGAAAGATTGCACATGACTCTGGAGCGTTATTCTTCGTAGATGGTGCACAATCCGTTCCGCATATGCCTGTCGATGTAAATGATATCGGTTGTGACTTTCTCACATTCTCAGGTCACAAGATGCTCGCGCCGATGAACATAGGAGCACTTTATGGAAGGAAAGATATATTGCAAGGGATGCAGCCGTTCATGTATGGAGGTAATATGATAAAACAGGTTTCGCTGACACGTTCCACATGGAATGACTTGCCGTGGAAATTCGAAGCAGGGACGCCGAATGTCGAGGGTGCTGTAGGGTTGTCTGCAGCTATCAGTTACCTGAAAAAGATTGGCATGAACGATGTGATGAAACACGAAGAGGAGCTTACCAAGTATGCTCTTGAAAAATTATCAGAAGTGAATGGGATAAAGGTTTACGGTCCAGAGGAACGAGCTGGATTGGTGTCGTTTGATTTTGGAAATATCCACCCGCACGATGTCGCGGAAATACTCAACTCGGAAGGCATCGCAATAAGGTCTGGCCACATGTGTGCGCAGCCGCTGATGAACAGGCTGGGTGTTAATGCCGTCTCTCGTGCCAGCTTTTACATATACAACATGAGGGAAGAGATTGACAAGCTGGTGGATGGATTGGAGAAAGTGAAGACGGTGATGAAAGCATGAAAGAGCTGTACAAAGAAAATATTCTCGACCACTATTCATACCCGAGAAACAAGGGCAAACTGGAATCGCCGGACATTCTGGTGAAAGACTCGAATCCGCTGTGCGGGGATGTCGTAGAATTCAGCATAAGCATGGATAATGGAAAGGTGAAGGAAGTGATGTTCGACGGGAAAGGTTGTGCCATATCAGTTGCTGCTGCATCGATACTGAGCGATTTTATCAAGGGAAAGAAAGTTGGCGATGTGCTGAATATAGACAAGGACGACTTGCTGAAAATTTTAGGAATCGACCCCAGCCCAACTAGATTGAAATGCGTGCTATTGCCGTTGGAAGTTGTGAAGGTGGGGATGAAGATGTACAAGGCGCAGTTGTCATCAACAAAGAAACCCAAAGTCAGGTTTGTAAGAGAGAATGAGGATACTCACTAAACATCGACCAACAAGTCTTCCCCATCGACCTTTACAGCAAACTCTCTCAAATCGGTCGCCCATGGCGTGTCCTTGCTTACCTTGCCTGTAGTCATATCAAACTGCGCCTGGTGCAATGGGCATGTCACTATCTTTCCTTCAAGCGTCCCATCAGCAAGCCGGCTTTCTTCGTGCGAACATATGCCGTCGATGCAATAGAACCTGCCGCCGATGCGTGCTATGACCAAATCTTCATTGCCTACCGTGTAGCCTTTCATATGTCCTTCAGGTATGTCAGAAACTCTGGCGACCTTCTGGAAAACCATGATTATACTTGCTCACGACCGCTTATATTTTTAAACTTACAATAATCTTTCATGGGAGATTTGATAGAATTCTACGGAACAGAATGCATACATTGTCATGAAATGGATCCGTTGCTGGAGAGATTGGAAGAGGAGATTGGGTTGAAAGTGGAAAAGATAGAGGTCTGGCACAACGAGAAGAATGCCAAGATGCTCGAAGAATATGACAAGGGTCACTGCGGTGGCGTGCCGTTTTTCATCAACAAGAAGACCGGCAAGTGGATATGTGGTTCGGCATCATACGAAGAATTGAAGAAATGGGCGACTGGAAAATGAAGTGTCCCAAGTGCGGCAAACAGATGAAGGATGGATGCTGCCCAAATTGCGGTATTTACGCGATGCACAAATGAAAATTGCATTGAGCTTATAAAACTTGCTTCTGATTATGTATTCTATGGCATTGGGTGAAATCCGCAAGAGATTGGATGAAATAGATGCAAGCATAGCGGACAGTCTGGGAAAAAGGTCGACGTATAGCGTCAACTCTGGCGCTTACATCGCTACTGTATATGGCGTAAATCCGGATGTAACAAAATTCTACATGGAATCCCGTAAAAAGCTGTGCAAGCCAGGCGAGGACTCTTCGACTTACAAGGAAACTGCACTTATTGATGGGGAATTGATTGCACTCATAGACAGAAGGATAAAACACGGCGAAGACGTGGTAAAAGCGAAACTGGAAACTAACCCGTATCTACTGAATGTTACCGATAAAAGACTGGAAAATGGGCTGAGGGACACAAAAAGGGAGGACGAGGTTATCAAAAGGGCGATAGGGATCGCATCCGGATATGGGATCGATAATGACATCATTGCTGATTATTTCAGATGGATTATGAACGAGACAACTAGACTGGAAATCAATTATGTAAACCAAAACCGCAGTCGTTTGTCCTTGGATGTAAAAAGGAAATTAAGAAAATTGGGTATAAACCTTTGAAACATTTTTAGTCTAGTGCTAGAGAGAAGAGATTGAGAAATTGCTCCAATTCTACAGTGTGACTTTAAGTCACCCCTCTCATAAATAATCTATATGGACAAAATCCTGAAGACATTCCCAGTCCGCTACTTGCAAATCCTGAACGAGAATGGTGTTGCAGACAATCCGCCGAAACTTTCTGACGAGCAGATGAAAAGGATGTATGTACTGATGGTCACGACGC
>SCSR01000047.1 GCA_004297575.1 archaeon | reverse complement strand
CTCTTCTGGCTTGGCATCAATCGCTTCAAGAAGTTTCCTATAGAAATCAGGGTTCTTTTTATTCATCTTGTAATCGAAAGAGAAGACAAAATCATCAAAATCGTTTAGCAGACCGTACTTGCTATCCAGATATTCTACCCTCTCTTTAAAGGTGCCGCTGAATGCCACAACCTTGTAATTCTTCCTTAACTTCTGAATCAATTCTTTCATTCCATTGATTGGTTCATATGAACTGTGCCACATCTCTCTAATTGCAGAAATATGGTCTGATTTCAGGTTCAGCTTCTTGGAGACGATGCTCCAAAATTCCTTGCTGTCTAATTTGCCAATCCTCAACAAATAGCCTTCCTTTTCTGGAGATTCCCTGAACAAATCGTCGATTATTTCACCATCTGCTTTCGTGAATTCATTGATTTTCCTTAAAGCAATAGAAGTACCGTCTGTAAAGTAAACACCGCCTAAATCGCAGATTATGAATCTTATCTCCACTGCATTACCTGATTTATAAATTCTCTTCCCATATATTTCTGTTAACAGCAATTCAAGGGCCAGTAGATCAATCTGGTTAGATCGTCTGCTTTGCAAGCAGAAGGCTCAGGGTTCAAATCCCTGCTGGTCCATCCCGATTTAAGTTTAGTCTTCGAATTATCATTCATGGCTGGTTACAGTGAGGCTGTACAAACGCTACTGCAACTAGAACCAAAAATGACAAAAATTGATAGATGGCAGGATGTTGAAAAAGTCAGCAGAGTGAAATCTTTTGAGGAGGAAATTGAGAAAACAAAGTGGCAGTTGCATTCAGAATACGAAGCCAAGCAACAGCCGTTCCACGATATATACGAATCTGATGAAAATTTGCGCAAGTTCGCAAAGGATATATCGGATGCAAGATGGCTTACTAAGCGCCCTGGATACAGCGATTTGATAGCAGGGGTGTTTGGGGTAGTTGGGACTGCTGATATTGCATACGGGCATTTTGGTGTACTAAACATGATGGGGATTTTAGGAGCATCCTACATGGTACTTAGGACACGCAATTATTTACGTGGCAGACGAACTCTGAGAAGCATGGAACAGAATGCTGGTGGTAAGGAAAATCTGAAGAAGATTGAAAATGCAGTGTACGCATTAGAATTCCACTATATGCACACGCACAGAAAATGATTCCTAAGCACTTTAACAACCTTTAAAAATCCTTTAGTTGAATAATAGATAACGTGTCAACATGGTAAAAGACAAAGCAAAGGATTTGGAGAAACCGAAGGAAGAGGCGCCTAAGGAAGAGAAGAAGGAAAAGCCGAAGAGGATGGACAAGCCTGTCGAAGTCCGTAACCTTATCCGTATCGCAAACACAGACCTGAACGCAGACAAGAGCCTCAACAGCGGCATCAGGGGAATCAAGGGTGTCAGTTATTCGATGGCCAAGGCGGTCTGCAATGTTTCCGGCTTTGACCCGGCGACGAAGATAAGCGCGCTCAAGGATGTAGACTTGGCAAAGCTCGAAGATATCCTGAGAGACCCGCTAAAGTATGGAATCCCTATTTATTTCATCAACAGAAGGAAGGAATTGGAGACTGGAGCAAACACGCATTTGATTGGTTCTGATTTGGACGTGGCACACAGGTTTGATGTGCAGAGGTATGTAGACCTTAGAGTATACAGGGGAGTCAGGCATATGCTCGGACAGCCTGTGCGCGGCCAGAGAACAAGAAGCTCGTTCAGGCAGAAAGGAAGGGTGGTGGGTGTCATGAAGAAATCCATCAAGCTCGAAGCCAAGCCTGCTGCGGGCGCAGCCGCTCCTGAGAAGAAGGAAGAGAAGAAATGAGACACCTGAAAAAGAAATACAAAGCCCCGAAGAAGATGTGGAACAAGAGCAGGATAGAGAGGGAAGGGGAAATCATAAACACTTTTGGCTTGAGAAGGAAAAAGGAGATCTGGGTTGCAGAAGGTACGATGAGAAAGTACAGGAGGATGGCAAGGGAGCTTGCTGCAAAGAGGGACAATGAAAAGGAAGCTGTTTTGATAGGGAAGATGGTCAAGCTTGGGTTGCTGCAGCCAGGTGCGACTCTAGATGATGTGCTTGGGTTGACCATCAACAACCTGTTGAGCAGGAGATTGCAGACGATTGTCCATAAGAAAGGCTTGGCGAACACAGTAAAGCAGGCGAGGCAGTATATCGTCCACGGTCTGGTGACAATCAGCGGCAAGAAAGTGGTATATCCTAGTTATGTCGTTGCGGTTGACGAGGAAGAAAAGATACAAAAGGTGGGCAAATGAAGAAAGATGACAAGTGGGGCATTGCCAACATTTATTCCACAGCCAACAACACTATAATCCACATCACGGACATCACTGGCAGCGAGACGATTTCCAAGTATTCTGCCGGCATGATGACAGACAAGGACCGTGAAGGTGGCAGCCCGTTCCCAGCCATGCAGGCGAGCAGGAAAGCCTCTGAGGAGGCGATTGCCGCAGGGATTGTTGGCGTCAATATCAGGATTCGCGCACGTGGTTCACAATATTCCAAGTCTCCAGGCGCCGGTGCACAGCCTGCCATCAGGAGCATTGCAAGAAGCGGATTGAGAATCGGCATGATTGAGGATGTTACGCCTATTACCCACGGAACTTTGAGACCTAAGGGTGGTCGTAGAGGCCGCCGTGTGTGAGCTAGAAAACATTTAAATTCATTCAAAAACCAAATAAACTGATATGCGCGTTGAAATTCTGGAAAAAAGTGACCGTGAAATCACGTTCGTCCTGGAGGGTGTCAAGCCTAGCTTTGCATCCGCACTCAGAAGGGTGATGATGACTGAGATATCCACGATGGCTGTAGAGTATGTTGATTTTAGGAAGAACAGTTCTGCGTTGAATGATGAGGTGGTTGCCAACAGGCTGGGGCAGGTGCCTCTTACATTTGATCCAAAAGCATACAACCTGCCAAACGAATGCACATGCGGCGGCAAGGGATGCAGCAAATGCCAGGTGACGCTGGCGCTGAAGAAGAAGGGTCCGGGGATGGTTTATTCTGGCGACATGAAATCGACTGACAAGGATGTCAAGCCTGTGTATGACAAGATACCGATAGTGGAATTGTTCGACGGGCAGGAGATACAGTTTGAGGCTATGGCGCAATTGGGAACAGGAAGAAAACACTCCAAGTGGATGGGAGCAGTTGTTGGTTATAAGAACAAGCCTGTAAAGGAAACACCAAGGGCGGAAGAGACAGAAGATACCAAGTATGCCGAGGATGCGTTCATTTTTGATGTCGAATCTGCAAGCGGGCTGGATGCAGAGAATGTTGTGACAGAAGCGGCGGACGTCCTTGAAAAGAAGATGGCTGATTTCGCAAAAGCGTTAAAGAAGTTAAAGTGACTAATTCTATTTACGCAGGGGTCGCATAGTCCGGCAATTGCGGCGGACTTAAGGTAACTTAAGTGTTGATACAAGATGATATGAGAAATCCGCTGGGTTAGTCCCTTCGTGAGTTCGAATCTCACCCCCTGCATCTGATATTAAATAAGTGAAAGGAACATGTATGATTAAGGTGGTTATTTGTGGCTGAAGTGAAGATTTTGGTTGAAGGATATGCAAAACAACTTGAAAAGGGATGGGTGGCAAGTTCCACTACTTGCTTGATTACCGCAGAAAACAGAAGAATAATTACTGATCCTGGTTGTAATCGTGAAAAACTAATGGAAGCACTATCGAAAGAAGGAATAACTACAGGTGACATCGACTACGTTTTCCTATCCCATTGTCATCCTGACCATGTTTTGCTTGCAGGAATATTTGAAAATGCAAAATTCATAACTTTTGATGCTAATTTGATGTACCATAAAGACCTAATGATTGAGTTTGATAAGCACGTGTTGGGAAAGGATATCGAAATTATTGAAACTCCTGGACATGTGCTTGAACATCTTTCACTTATAATCAATACACCTAAAGGGAGAATAGCAATTGCTGGTGATGTTGTTTGGTGGGTTGAGGGGGAAGAACAAGCATTTGATATAAACCAGAAGGACCATTCACAAGCAAAGGGAATGGATATGAATGAGTTAATTGAGTCTCGCAAAAGAATTTTAGAGATTGCAGATTATATCATTCCTGGTCATGGAAAAATGTTTAAAGTTAAACACTAGCGGGTTCTAATGCTGGTCCGGTATCATGAACAGCATTGCTTAAATTTACACGAACCATCTAAGAATTATGGGATGCCGATGGTGTGAGATAATCAAGAATGGGAGCGATGACGAGATTGCCCGCTTGAAGCATACCGTAACGATCCTTAACAAGAACCAGTCATTCAAAGGCAGGGTGATTGTGATGCTAAATAGGCATGTAGAAAATTTATCTGAATTATCGGAACCTGAAAGAAATGGATTCTTTTCCGAGGCTGTAAAAATTGCAAACGCCATCAACACTGCACTGAAACCAGCCAAGCTGAATTACGCCTTGCTGGGAAATGTCATCCCGCATCTGCATTGGCATATCATCCCTAGGTATGAGGACGATGGTAATTGGGGCGGACCTCCTTGGCCGCATGATAACGAAGAGATATCAAATGATGAAACTGAAAACCTTGTATTGAAAATACAAAACGGATTGGCTGACAAATGAGAATAACGATATGCGGAAGCACCAAGTTCTTGGAAGAGATGAGGAATGTGAAATCCCTGCTGGAGAAACAAGGCCATATCGCATTGATACCGCTTTCTGCTGAAATCAACCAGACCAAGACTTTTTGGAACGAACTGAGGAATAAAGACATAAAGAGATTTGCTTCGCTGAAAGGAGAGAGGATGAAAGGACATTTCGAAAAAATAAAATCATCTGAGGCAATACTCGTGCTGAACTACGACAAAGATGGAAAGACGAACTACATCGGTCCGAATACTCTCATGGAAATGGGGGTTGCATTTGATTACGGTAAGAAAATATTCGTCCTGAATCCATTGCCAAACAATGATTTCTACGAGGAACTTGTTTCCATGTCACCGACTGTCTTGGACGGCAATCTTTCAAAAATAGACTGATAAGATTAATATATTTGCGCCTCGAACCCATATTGTGTGAACAATGAAAGTATTGCTGATACAGCCGAATAGGGTAACACAGAAGGGATATTTCTCCACGCAGTATCCGATAAACCTGGGGTGCATAGCATCGGCACTGATGAAAGACGGGAACGAGGTTAGGATGGCTGATTTCAACATAATGGACAGGGCTGCACTGCCAAGCATAATTTCGGAATTCAAGCCAGAGATGGTGGGATTGACGGCGATGACATCCACCATATACAATGCGAGGGACATCATCTCCGAAGTCAAGCAGATTGACAAGAACATAATAACGGTTTTGGGCGGGGTGCACGCTTCCGCGCTTCCTGTAGAAACAATGGAAGAAATCAAGGACTTGGACTATCTTGTTTTTGGGGAGGGCGAAGTGACGGCGATGGAACTGGTCAAGCATCTTGAGAGTAAGAAAAGCTTGAAGGATGTCGACGGGCTGGTCTACAGGGAGAATGGGAAGATTGTCAAGAACAAGCCGCATGCATTAATCGAGAACCTTAGCAACATGCCATACCCGGCAAGGGAATTGCTGCCACCGGAAATGTATACCGAAGTCCAGGTGTCAAGAGGCTTTTCGAGGTCAGAAATGAGCATCATAGAGATGATGACCGGAAGAGGCTGCCCGAACCAGTGTATCTTCTGTGCAGGCCACATCAATTTCGGCTTTAGGGTCAGGTTCAGGAGTTACGAGCATATTGTAGGGGAGATCAAACAGTGCATGGAGAAATACGGGACTAACCACATTTCGTTCGAGGACGATACGTTTACCCTCAACAAGCCTCTTGTCAAGCAGGTATGTGCATTCCTCAAAGAAAACAAACTGACATGGAACTGCAACACCAGGGTCAACACTGTTGATTATGATTTGCTAAAGCTCATGGCAGAATCCGGATGCAAGAAAGTCGCATTCGGCGTGGAGAGCGGGAATCCTGAAATCATGCGCAAGAACAAGAAAGGGATAACCATACCAGAGATTCTGCAGGCATTCAAGGATGCAAAGAGAGCTGGAATCAGGTTTATCGAAGCGGATTTCATGCTAGGCTCTCATATAGACGAGACAAAGGAGAGCATCAACGACACAATAAAACTGATCAACAAGCTGATGCCAGATTTCCTTTTCCTCGGTATCATCTGTCCTTTCCCAGGAACCGAGATTTACAAAATGATGGAAGACAAAGGATTTTTCTATGAGACTAGGGATTGGTCGCAGTTCAGCGTCATGGGGGATTTGAAAAGATACAAAAGGCTGACATACATGACCCCGCAAGAGCTGTGGGAGCTCCAGCACAAGATTCTGAAGGATTATTACGGATCGCCAAAGTACATGCTTTCCCAACTATCGAAGATCAGAAGCTTTGGTGAGATAAAATATTTCATCAGGATGGGGCAGATGTTCCTG
The DNA here is from genome assembly GCA_004297575.1 of archaeon. GTDB lineage: Archaea > Aenigmatarchaeota > Aenigmatarchaeia > CG10238-14 > SCSR01 > SCSR01. The sequence goes on along the minus strand of SCSR01000047.1, from coordinate 3,477 downwards.
AAGGATATTGTATTGAAAAGAAAAGACAACTAAAAGTCCATCAGACTATCGACAAGCTTTTGTGTCGCTTCCTGCGAGTCCTGGTCGACAGGCTTGATTATCTGAGTGACCAATCTTTCTATCGCCTTTTTCTTTTCGCTCTCGCCAACCTCGACAATCGCCTTGAACGGCTCATCGAGCTTGCATGTGTGCGCCTTGAGCTCTTCCAATTCCTTTTTCATCTCGATGAGAGCGGACCATAAAAGTGCAACCTTCTTGTCATCCGACTGTTCATACGCCCCGCGATGCTTCCTTGCAGCGGCCAGCAACCCCTCAAGAGTCTCGCGTGCATCATCAGTCAGAAAATCCTTCCATGACTCTTTTTCAGCCATAAGAAAATTTATGAACGATTAAGGTTAAATGCTTAAATTTAGTAAGTGATTTAAACACTTGCACTAAAGTGATTTTATGAATACAGGAGATTTCGTAAACATCGAGTTCGTAGGGAAGGTAAAGGACACTGGGGAAGTGTTCGATGTCACCAGCGAAGAGGTGGCAAAGAAAGAGAAGATATTCGACCCGAGAACCAAGTACGGGGCAATAACAGTTGTAGTGGATGCAGGTCTTGTTTTGAAAGGATTGGATGAGGCATTGAAAGAGATGAAAATCGGCGAGAAGAAAACCGTTGAGATAAGCCCGGACAAGGCATTTGGAGAGAGAAAGGCTGAGCTGATCAAGGTGATTCCGATGCATAATTTTAAGGAGCAGAATGTCGATCCGACTCCAGGTTCTTATGTCACTATAAACAACCTCAGTGGCAGGGTCATCAGCATAGACGGTGGAAGGGTGAGAGTGGATTTCAACCATCCTCTTGCTGGCAAGAAGCTCGAATATGATGTTGAGGTGAAAGGGGAGGTAAAAGATGCCGCTGATATGGTGAAGGGTTTGACGACATACTATACAGGCATCGGTCTGGACAAGCTTGCTGTAACAGCTGAGGGGAAGAATGTCGACGTAAAGCTGGGCATGGCAAACGTGCCTCCGCAGGTGAAGAAGACGATTGCAGATGCCGCTCTCAAGTGGATAAAGGACATAGACAAGATAAAGTTCGTGGACGAGTTCGCTAGGTAAAGGATTTATTCTTGGCTTTAGAAATCTATTCTAGATAATTATGGGAGTCAAACAACTGAGGGACAGGTCGGTTTCTGAGAAAGCCATGCAGGATGACGAGGAATTGCGCAATCTTCTCGAGACAAAGAAGACCAAGATAAAGGTGGTGGGGTGCGGTGGAGGGGGAAACAATACTATTACCAGATTGAACGAGGTTGGCATTGTTGGCGCAGAGACCATTGCTGTCAACACAGATGCGCAGGACTTGCTTTATACGGATGCTGATAGGAAGGTGCTGATTGGCAAGGAGCTCACGGCAGGCCTTGGCGCTGGTGCAGACCCGAAGATTGGGATGGAAGCTGCAAGGGAGAACCGTGAGGACATCAAAAGGGCATTGCAGGGTGCGGACATGGTATTTATCACATGCGGTCTAGGTGGAGGGACTGGGACAGGCAGCGCGCCAGTAGTTGCGGAGATATCAAAGAAGATGGGTGCGTTGACTGTTGCTGTTGTCACTCTTCCTTTCAAGATGGAAGGCGCGCAGAGGATGGACAATGCCAAGTTCGGATTGAAGAATTTGGAGGAGATTGTAGACACGTTGATTCTTGTGCCGAATGACAAGCTGCTGGAAATAGTGCCTGATGTTTCGTTATCAACTGCATTCAAGATTTCTGACGAGATACTTGTGAACGCTGTCAAAGGTGTGACTGAACTTGTGACCAAGCCTGGCCTGGTTAACAGGGATTTTGCTGATGTGCGCGCTATCATAGGGCAAGGCGGGCTGGCGATGATAGGCATGGGTGAAAGCGATACCGACAACAGGGCGTTCGAGGCTGTCGAAAAGGCATTGAACAACCCGTTGTTGAGCGTGGAGATAGACGGCGCGAAAGGCGCGTTGATCAATGTCATCGGCGGGGCGAATGTGACAGTCAGGGAAGCGCAGCAGATTGTAGAGGCTGTGTCGACGAAACTTTCCACTGATGCCAAGGTATTGTGGGGGGCGCAGATTGACAAATCGCTTGGAGAGATGATAAAAGCGATGATAATAATCACAGGCGTCAAGTCGTCCCAGATATTTGGTGATGGCAAGACATGGTCAAAGGAAGAAAAGAAAGTGACGAGACAGGAATTGGGAATAGATTTCATAGAGGATTGACAATGTTTAATATAAAAGAAACGCTTGATAATTTTAGAAGGATATTGGTAATATCTAAAAAGCCGAACCGTGAGGAATTCATACAGACTGCAAAGATATGCGCAGCAGGCATCGGCTTTATAGGTGCAATAGGCTTCATAATGTTTATCGTATCAATAATGGTGATCGGATGATATACACAATCAAGACAGTAGTGGGAAGGGAGAACATAGTGATGGATAACATCGCTGCCAGAGCTTCAACAGAGAGCATCCATATCCAGTCAATGATGCATCCTGAGGAAATCAAGGGTTATGTTTTTATCGAAGGCGACATACAGCAGATAGAAGCTGCCACACAGTCAATACCCCATATCCGCGGGCTGATCAAGTCACCTGTCGAGTTCAAGCAGATACAGAGGTTCTTGCAACCGAAGGAAGTTATCGTAGAGCTGAGTGTAGGGGATATTGTGGAAGTCATCGGCGGACCGTTCAAGGCTGAGAAGGGAAAGATAACCAGATATGACAAGACGAAGCGCGAGTGCACGATCGAGCTGGTCGAGGTGGCAGTGCCGATTCCTATCACTGTTTCTGTAGAGCTTGTAAAGGTTCTGGAGAAAGCCAAGTAATTTAAAGACTAAATTATAGATGGTTGTATGGGAAAGAAAGAGACTCTTGATTTGCTTGTAGAAGGCGGTAAAGCCGCTCCGGGCGCCAATTCTGCGCCAAAGCTGTCTGCAATGAAGATCAACGTAGGCGATGTGTTCAAGCAGATCAATGACAAGACCAAGGCGTATGCAGGCATGCAGGTGCCGGTGAAGGTTGTTATTGATGCTGATACGAAAAGTTTCGAGATCACGGTAGGCACTCCCCCCGTCTCGAGTTTGATAAAGAAGGAGATAGGCGTGGAGCTTGCCAAGATTACGGAAGAGGAGAAGACTGCTGGCAAGACAATCGTTGGCAACATGACCATGGACCAAGTTGTAAAGGTTGCAAAGATGAAGATTAATGCATTGCTTGCCAAGGACTTGAAATCTGCGGCAAAGATGGTTGTGGGTACTGCGAACAGCATGCCTATGACAGTAGAGGGAAAGAGGCCGAAGGAAGTTGCGAAAGAAATCGACGAAGGCAAGTACGACAGCCTGTTTGCCTAGTAACTCTCAAGCTCTTTGTTGATCTGCTCAGCAAAATAATGGTCCTTTATCCTGACATTGACTTTTTTGACACCCTTGACATTTCTCACTAGCTTCTTGA
>SCSR01000046.1 GCA_004297575.1 archaeon | reverse complement strand
TATGACATCGTTCCTGTAACGAAATTGAATGATACCAATACAGAGACAATAACGATCAACGGATGCACTTGCGACAACAGGGATATCATCGCAGCAGACAGGAAATTGCCAAAGCTCGTTGCTGATGACCTTATCATGGCGATGGATTGCGGTGGTTACAGCACTGTGCTTGCCTCCAATTTCAACACGCTAAAGCGCCCGCCGGTTGTGATGATAAAAAAGAACAGCGAGCAGAAACTCATCAGGAGAAGGGACAGGTTCTCAGAGATGTTCGACCCGGAGTTGGATGTGTTGAAGATTGCAGACCCTAACGAGCTGATGGACCTCTACAATATTTTCCGTGCAACAGTCAAGCCGAAGTAGCTAGGAATTTCTTAACAGCCTTTATCACAGTCTGTGCATCAGCCTTTCCTCTGACCTTGCTCATCACGATTCCTATGGCTTTGTTGAATGGCATGTCTGGCTTGACAGTCTCTCTAATTATCTTGTCAAGCTCTGCATGAGTGAGTGTGGTGAACCCGAGCTTCTTTGCGACTTCTGAGATCTTTTTCGTATTATTTTCGGCAAGCATCCTCAGGATGTCAGGTATAGCTTCCTTTGCGATTTTCCTTTCAGCAAGATTGTTGAACAAATCCATGAAATTCTCGTCCGTGATGTTGCTTATTTCCACGCCAGACCTTTCCAAATCCTTCACAACATTGGTGAATGTGCTCGCAACAATCGACGGCTCCACACCTTTTACTTTTTCGAAAACCTCCACATAATCAGAACGCAGAATCTCTTTTGCCAATTGCTGTGACAACTTCAGCTCCTTCTCGAACCTCTGCAGCTTTTTCGTCAGCGGCTCGGGCAATGATTTCTTGATTTCAGCCAGATATTTTGTGTTGACTGGCACTGGCGGTATGTCCGTTTCTGGATACATTCTGCTCGCCCCTGGCAACGGCCTCATGTATTTCGTATTTCCATCAGGCAACACGGTTCTTGTCTCTTCTTTCGCCTTTTCAATCATCTGCCTCTTCACTTCGCCCTCGACAATCTTCGCCATAATTCCCAATTCCTGCACGCCTTTTATCTCGACGCGCGCACCCTTCGTTATGCTGACATTCATGTCCTGCCTGATGCTTCCTATGCCGTGTTTCATTTTCCCAGTGGATCGGCATGTGATTCCAATCATGTAAGCGATCTCCTGAATCTCTTCAGGCGTATACCCGACCAGCAATCCTGTGCTCACCTCTACAAGCGGGACTCCCAATCTGTTGAGCTTGTACATTACCCTGCCATCCTCTTCCCCAATAATTGCGCATGCATCCTCCTCCAGACTGATCTGCGATATCGGCACATTCTTTCCCCTGAATTCCAAATAACCATTCAACCCTACGACTGCTGTTCGCTGGAAACCGCTGGTGTTGCTGCCGTCTATCACAGTCTTCCTCATCACCTGTATCTCGCTGGGTATCTTACAATTGAAAAGCAATGAAACCTGCAATGCAACCGTCAACGCTTCACTATTCAACGGATGTATAGGCTCTTCGTCCAAATCGACCAAGCAACTCTCGCCCTTGAAAGCCTGGTAATAGAACGTCCTACCTTTCAAAAACTCAAACTGTGCCGCCTGGTCAACCGTTCCGAGCTCGCTGGCAACAGGATGCAATTTCCTTTCTACGATCTCGATCGGCTGCTTTTCCTTCATCTTGGTCGAGCAGTTGCAAAATAATTTCTTCCCAGTATCTAACTGCACATGCAATTCCAACCCAGCTTTCAAACCAAGCTTGGAATAGTCTTCACTCAGATGAAACAACCTCAGTCCTTTCAGTTATTTCTCCGACCATGTTGGTCTGCATCAGCTTCTTCACATCTTCTACGTTCCTCGCCTTGGGCAAAATGTGCATCAGTTTTATGTAAGCAGTTTCAGGTAGCATATCCTCCACAAAAATAACCCCCAATTCCGAAAGCGTCCTCAGGTTCCTGTATACGCTCGGATGCGTCCTGCCGTATATCGTCTGCGATGTCATCACAACAGGTATCCCAGCCTTTATCATCTTTCCAATCTTCGGTATCAGTGAGAGCTTGCTCCGCGTGGCTACATGGCCGAGCCCCGTGCCTTCGATTACGATTCCCTTGTATTTCTTGTAAAAGTCCAGCACATCCGGATCCATGCCTACGAAGAATTTCACCAACGCTACCTTGGTTTCGATCTTTCCATCAACCAAGACTTTTTTATCATTGCGTTTTTTGTAGCTGTTGAGAATTTCAATCCTCTTGTCCTGCCACCATATCTTTGCAATCGGGGCATCGTTCACAGCCTTGAACGCGTCCCTCCTGCTCGTGTGCATCTTCCTTGACTTGGTGCCACGTATTGCAAAACAGAAATCATCATTCACGCTCCCATGCAAGACCGTGCAAACTTCTGCGACATCGCTGTTTGCGACAAAATTTGCAGCACAAGAAACATTCTGTACTGTATCGCTGCTTCCCCTGTCGCTGCTCCTCTGCGACCCGACTACTGCAACAGGCACTGGCAGATCCTTCAGCAGGAAGCTTAGCGCAGCCGCTGTGTAATGCAACGTGTCAGTGCCATGCGTGACAATGATGCCTTTTGATCCTTGGTTGATCTCTTCTGCAACAGCCTTGGCAATCTCCACCCACGTATCCGGCACCATGTCTTCGCTCGCCATCTCCATTATCTGCCATGCGCGTATGTTTGCAATCTCCTTCAGGTCAGGCACCTGTTTCGCTATATCCTCGGCCAGAAATGACGCTGAAGTGCCGCCTGTCTTGTAGTCTACTTTCGAAGCAATCGTGCCACCAGTGCCGATGATGGAAATCGTAGGCAGCTTTTTATCAAAAACAATCTTTGTCACACCTGTCTTGGCCTGCGGTTTCTCAACCCTCCATTCAGTCTTGACCTTTTTCATGCTCTTGTCGAACTTGACGCCGATGTTGTAGCCGTTGTCGAGCTTGATGACCAACGAGGAAGTGTCCCCCAATTCAATCCTGGGCATGAGGATGCCTTCGTACTGCCCGACCTTCACCCTGTCGCCTATGCTGATTTTTTTCGCCTTGAGGAACTTTTCTATCTGTGCAGAATACATCAAACTAAATTAAGGATTTGGAAGATTAAAAGTTTAGACGCAAGCCTTCAGCAATCCCACGAAAAGCGGGCTCGGCCTGAGAGGGCGCGATGTGAACTCGAGATGCGCCTGTGATGCGATGAAATATTTGTGGCTAGGAATTTCGACAAACTCTGCCAGGTTCCTCTTCGGCCACACTCCTGATATGGACATGCCGTTCTTTTCCAGGATCTCATGGAATGCAGGCGCAAGCTCGAACCTATGCCTGTGCCTTTCGACAGCGGTCTCCTGTCCGTAAAGCTTGTTTGCAAGCGAGCCTTTCTTCAGCTTCGCAGTATAGCCACCTAACCTCATCGTCCCGCCGACTTGCGACTTGCTCAGCTTTTCAGCCTGGTCAGGAATGATATCGATAACAGGATACTTGGTCTTTGGGTCTACCTCGGTCGTGTTCGCTCCTTTCAATCCGCACACGTCCCTTGCAAACTCCACAACTGCTAGTTGCATGCCATAGCACAATCCCAAGTACGGCACATTGTGCTCGCGTGCATACTTGATGACTCCAATCTTTCCCTCGACGCCCCTGCTTCCGAAACCTCCAGGCACAATCAGCCCGTCAACATCCTTAAGCGCATCACCAACGCTTATTTTCTTGTCATCTATATCACCGGACTCTATCCATTTGATGTTCACCTTCACTCCTGCATACGGCGCTGCATGCTCCAATGCCTTGATGACACTCAGGTACGAATCCTGCACGTCCGTATACTTGCCGACAATTGCGATCGTCACCTTGCGCTTGGCACTCTTTATCTTGTCCACAAGCTCTCGCCAGTTCTTCATGTTCAGCACCTTGTCCTTGTTGGGCTTTTCTGAAGTGTTCAGTATCTGGAAAATAGCCTTGTCTATGCCAAGCTCCTTGAGCACCAGCGGTATCTCGTAAATGTTCCCCATGTCATAAAGATTGTACACGCGGTCTACCGGCACATCTGCAAAAATGCTGAGCTTTTCCTTTATCTTCTGCGTGACAGGATGCTGCGAGCGCGCCACGACGATATCCGGTTGCACGCCCAGCGCCATCAATTGCCTGATGCCTATCTGCGCTGCCTTGCTTTTGAATTCATTCAAAGAGTTCGGCTCGATGACATAAGTGACGTTGACAAACATGACGTTGTTCCTGCCTTCCTCGTACCTAAGTTCGCGCATTGCTTCTACAAAATAGGAATTCTCCAAATCCCCGATCGTCCCGCCGACTTCTACCAAGACAATATCCGAGTTGTCCTTGATTGCAAGCTCACGCAGGAATTTTTTGATTTCCCCAGTCACATGCGGGATGAACTGCACGTCCCTTCCCAAGTATTTCCCGGCACGTTCCTTATCTATGATGGTCTTGAAAATCTTCCCGCCAGTCAGGTAATTGTCTTTTGTAATGTCTCGGTTCAGGTATCTCTCATAAGAGCCAAGGTCAAGGTCGCCCTCAGTCCCGTCGTTGAGCACAAACACCTCGCCATGCCTGAACGGGTTCATCGTCCCTGCGTCATAATTAAGATAACCGTCAAACTTTACAGGCGAAACCCTCAATCCTTCCAAGCTGAGCAGTGTCCCGAGGCATCCTGTGAACGTTCCCTTGCCCACGCCGGACATGACAGAGCCTGTGACGATGATGAACTTTGTTTTGCCGACCTTGTAGCCGTCAGGTATCGGAGTGTAGGATTCGTTGCCGCCAGACCTCTCAGAAGGATCGTGTGGGTCGTTCGGTTGCATATTAAAGGATAGTATTTATGTTTTAAAAGGGTTTGTGTCAATAGTGTAATATGGCAGAACGTGATCTCTACTATGTTGCGTTAAAAGTTTTTCTAGAGCATGATGGGAACTTGTTCATCTTCAAAGACAAGTATGGCGATTGGGATATACCGGGTGGCAGGATAAAGACCGATGAATTTTCCGCTCCTCTTGAAAAAGTCATAGAACGCAAGATGCGCGAGGAACTCGGGTCTTCTGTCAAGTGCAAGCTTGGCAATCCTATCGTTTTGATGAGGCATGAAAGGCAGGAAAATGGGAAGAATGTAAGGATATTTGCTGTAGGATATACTGCTACGCTCACAGGCGGACATATACAGCTTTCAGAACAACACACTGATTATGAGTGGGTCCCTATAAAGAGTTTCGAACCTGAAAAATATTTCACAGGCGGATGGCTGGAAGGCGTGAAAGAATATCTTGCAATCAAACGTGGATTTCAATAGCAAACAGCTTAAATGTTTAACCGTCAAATTTTCTTCTATGCCTTGTTGGACGAGAAATAAAATAGCAAGAAACTTTGTATATGGAATTGCAACACTCTATAAAATAACAGTGGATGACAAGTTTCTTTCGTATTTTGATAGAAAGTTAGAGAGGAAATATGGTGGTCTTCTCAAAAGCACAACGCATGAAATTGCAGAAGAAAAATTCCTTAAAGAAATTGGAGACGAGAATCTAAAGTCCGAACTTGAGAGATGGATAAAAATCGTCATTTCTGATTATAAAAGTTCTGCCGAAAAAGGTCTAACAGAAGAGATTTATGGGATAAAGAAAGAAAAACGTCGCTGGAGATTAGCAAGAAAAAAGAGAGAGGAAAACGAAATGCCTGCAGAAGCAAGAGCAATCTACAACTAGGCGTGAATCTCTATAACATCCAAATCCTTCAACCTGTAATCCAACCCAACCTTGATGCCGCTGAATGAGGTATCGTTGAACAGCCTTGCGAACTTGAAATTCTTCAGGAAATCCTTGTGTATGTTCTTCACGACCTCTTTCACAGTCGCACCGGGCTCCAGCACAACAGGCGGCACATCCTTTTCCTTGTTCGGCGATTTTGTATAAACGCGTATCAATCCCAATTCCAGCCATATCTTCTGTTTCAAATTCTCCAACCCTTCTCCGGTGTTTGCAGAGACGGAAAACTTTTCCACGAAATTCCTGTTATCATCCTTCGACATTACAATCATCTTCTTTTTGCCTAATAGCCTGTACTTTTTCAGAACTTTTTGCAACTCTCCAACCTGTGTCTTGATATCCTTCGTAGCGTCGACAAGTGTCAGTATCAAGTCAGAATTCTGTGCGATATTCATCTCGTCATTGCCAAATGTTGATGGAATCTCTACCATCTGAATGTTCACATCGCCATACTTCATCATGCCAACTGTGGGAACGGTGGTAGTGAACTCATGCGTCCCGACTTCAGCCTTGACGTTCGTGAGAGAATTCAACAGGCTGCTCTTTCCAGATTGTGTCAGTCCAAGCATGCATACCTGTGCTGCGCCTTCCTTCCTGATTGAGAACTTGGGCTTGGCAGTTGACTTGGTGGTCTTGTCCGCCTTGAGCTTGGCCATCCTCTTCCTCAGCTGAGCAAGCTGGTGCTCGCTCGACTTGTGCTTCGGAAGCGTGCGTATCATCTCTTCCAATGCAGCAATTCTCTCTTCCTTGGTCTTGGCTGCATGGAACTTCCTCTCAGCTACAAAATACTCTGCTCCGGCATTGACAGGCATAACAACCTACTTTTCTTTGTTTTCTGTATTCCTTTTATATATCGTAGAGGAAGACTGCCTTATCTTCGACCTAATCTCCTCGTACAATGCTTCAGGGTTCCTCAAGCCGTGAATTTCCATCCCTTCCTTGAACCCGCCTATCACGATATCCCCAAAATTGAAAATCCTGCCTAGCACACCCTTTTCCACCTTTACATCGGCTATGCTTTGGAAAGGCATGGACACCCTCTGCTTCTTGATCAGCCCGGACTTGTAGATTATCTCCCTGTCTGTCACGATGTAATGGTGCAGCATCCTCTTCCATACAGGCTCTTCTATAAGGACAGACATTGCCATCAGGAATCCCAACACGATTAATGACGATATCAGCTGGTTGAGCGTCTGCGGGAAAAAGCTGAACGAAAGGTTGAATTGCGTGTATATCAAAATGAGAAGCGCAACAAGCAAACCGACTATAAGATAATTCCCGATGAATGCTATGCGCGACGTGGCATAGACCTTGCCCTGTTCCTCTTCCATAACCTTATTTTGTTTTATAATAATTAAAAATTAAAAAACAAAAGAAAGCCGATCCTACTCTTCAGATGTTTCTTCTGTGACTTCTGTAGATTCAGTTGTCTCTTCGGTAGTCTCGGTACTCTCTTCAGCAGCTGGAGCCTCACCTGCTGCACCAGCTTTCTCGCCTATTGCGAACCTGTTCCTGACATCAGTGATCTTTATCCTCGCCTTTTCGCCCTGCTTTACGCCATTGACGAACACGACGAAGTTCTTGATGCGTGCGATTCCGTCTCCCTTTGATCCGACTTCGCTTATCTCCACATCGTACTCTTCACCGACTTTGACTGGCTTTGGCTCATCTCTCGATTCGAAGCCGCCTCTACTTCCGCCGCCACCGAATCTCCTGCCTCCGCTTCCGCCACCGAAACTTCCGCCTCTTCTTTCAAATCTCATTTAAATTTCCTCCATTTTTTATCAGACTTTAGAATTCGTTTCATCCTTGCGTCCATCGTTCCTAGTCTTTTGAGTCCCATAGAACCAGACTTTACAGTCCGAGTATGCTATGTAAACCTTAATTTTGTATTGAAAGTATAGGTATTTAAACCTTTGCGCTGGGCTGGCTTTGTGTATTAAGTCGTTCTTGTGTATAAAGTCCGAACCTTGTGTAAAAAGTCAACATGATTAGAACTTTTTCAATAAAATCATGCTGTGGTTTCATGTAGGTCAAGCACCACCAACATTTAAATAATTGTGACAAGCAATAAGTAATGCCCAACGGGCTGGTTTGTAACGAACCCGATGGGCAGAAGCTTCGAAGCTTCAATACCTGAAAGAAATTCTATTTCTCAAGGCTATAAAGCTTCGCTGTCCCCGAAGGGGATATAGAAGGCTTCTGCCTGTTTCCGTTTCGTTACGCCTCCGTTCGGGTTATAAACAAAAGGAGGAAAAAAGATGGCAGATTTAGCAACTTTGGGATTCCTGAAGAATCTCAGAAATAACTATCTTGCAGATAATTTCGGAAGTCTTCAAAATAAAATTGATGACTTGGAGAGAAAGATGAACAAGAAGTTCGAAGAACTATCTGAAAAGATAGACCAACAAACAAAGAAGTAAGGATTATTTAGGCAGAATGTCCATGTCTTTAGGTATGGACATTTCTGCTTCCTTGCTTTTCGACCTGAGTTTTATCATGACCGTGTTTAGTGTCCCGCCGACATAAACAGAAATATCAGGCTCGTCTTTTGTCACAGAACAGCTATCGATTTTTTCTGATATCACATCTCTTATTACTTTAATTATTTCCAAATTTGTTTCAATCTCCACTTTCCTGATAAAGTCGAAAATCTTCTTATGCGATACGTCTTTTGTCATCTCGACATCAATATTTTCTTTGAGAAAGAAAGCAGAGTCCATACTAGATATATATGTCCCATGAATATTAAGCATTTCGAGACACCTCACTTCCGACCAGCAAAGAAGTCGGGCTTAATGCCCAACTCGTTCATTTCCTGTATCACCACGCAAATGTTGTGGCACAGCAGTTTCAACAGCACCTCGTTCACCTGTGCAGTCTCCGTCTTGCTTCTCACGTGGTCGCCAAACTTACTCTTGACCATGTGGAACACCGTCTCGGCATTGCTTCTCTTGTGGTAATGTTGCAGAAACTCGTCGTGCTTGAACATGAAGTAATACCACATCTTGTGCCACGTGCTTGAGCCTAACGCCTTCGATGTGGTGTTCTTCCTGAACGGGATATACGGCATTGCCCCAGCGTTGCTTATCGCTTCCAAGTTCTCCCTTGAGCTGTATCCCTTGTCCGCAGATACTTCATTGACTTGGAAATTCTCAGCAGTCTCGACCAGCAGTTGCGGAAGGAACTTGCTGTCATGCTCTGGCGTTGGCGTTACTTCTACCGCCGTTATGATGTTGGTTTTGGTGCCAGACATGACGTGGGCTTTAATCCAAACCCGCTTGTCAATCTCCTTGCCGTATTTGTGGTCGAACCACCTTGCAAACCTCGTCGTGGTGAACCCCGTGCTGTCTATAGCCACGTCAGACTCTATGGCTTTCAACGGCAGGCTTGAGATTCTTATCAGGTCTTTTATTATCGGCGTAAGCTCGCCGTCCTGTATGAAATGCCCGACGGAAGCGAAGCACGGGATTTTCTGGATATACCCGTTTTGCTGTGCAACCTTCATGTCGG
>SCSR01000045.1 GCA_004297575.1 archaeon | reverse complement strand
TATGCTTGAGGTTTTCTCCAAAGCGATAAGTGATTTCAAGAATTCCTGTGGCAGATAAGTACGAGGTGTCCCAAGATTTCGTGATTTCTACATACTGGTCAGACTTGATAATATTCCATCTCAAGTTGGAAAGTGTGGCGTTCTCCCATTTGTCATTATCAAAGTGCTGCAGGAACCATTGTTCACTTTGGACATTAACCGATGAAAGATCAGGTTTCAGGAGCTGGATATAACCATCATACATCCTTCCTCCAATCAAGCCAGTCCGAACCTGATAGTAACCGTCAGCGGTACGTCTGTCTTCAAAAATATACGGGACATAACCTGTGCCATTGCTGACCCACTGCGGTTCTGTACTCCACGTGTATGTGCCATCATGGTTGTCAACAATCTGGTAATCGCTCCCTCTTGTCATCAATGTGGGATTCTGTTTAGGGGATATCCTCCAGTATAAAAGCAATGCTGTCATAGAAATGACAATAACGACTGCAGTGATAATGAGCAAATTCCTTCTGCCAATTCCCAGGACTTTCATCACAACCTATAGTAATTTTGGCATCCTGAGATAAAAAGCCTGCCGCAAAGCAATATCTATCCCCTGAGCGAATTAGAATTATGCCTTACGCCGTTGAAACGACAGAAACCTTTGATAAGGAGTTCAAGCAAAAGCATAGAGACAAGGTAGAATGGCTGAAAAAAATCAAAGAGAAGCTGAAAGATAACCCAGAATGCGGAAAACCGCTGAGAGGCAGGTTACACGGCATCTGGCAAGTTAGGATTGGCCCATTCAGGGTATGGTATGAAATCAATCATGTTGAAGGAAAGGTAACACTGAAAACAATACTCCATAAGGATGATGCGGTAGGTCTTTACTGAGACAATTCTTTTATCAATTCGTCTATACTTCTGGTCTTTCCATGTTTCATGTCCTGCTCGCTCTTTTCAAGCTGTCCCATCACATTCTTGTTTTCAAGAGTCTCTACAGTCACTTCCAGGCTTTCCAAATCTTCTTTGCGTATGCTTACCAGTCTTTGTTTCATAATAAAACCATTGATTGTTCTGATATATAAATGGCAACGACGGTGCAAATATCTACAAGAGTTTCTAGAAAAAGTAGGCAGGATGTAGCCTGTAAACAATATCTATCCCCCATACGAATTAGAATGTGATGAAAGGTATCTCTAGCTTCATCGAATACACGCTCGTGATCATGCTAGGAATAGTCTTGGTCACCGCAGTCACCCTCGTCGCATACAGTTTCTACGATACGGCAGTCAAGACCGCGATAAAAGGGGAGCTGAGGCAGATTGCAGTCCAGACATCCGAGAGCGTGGTGAAGATATATGAGATAGGGAAGAACTCTCAGACAAATCCGCCTATCAATTCCACAATGCAGATAGCAACCCTATCGATTCCATTGCCGCGGCAACTGGCAGGCAAGAATTACAAGATAACCCTCATTCCATCTGGAAGCTTGTGGGCAACTGTGAGCAACATAACTATGAATCAAATCCCGGTTTCATATGTAGGCATCACCACTTCCAAGGTCGTCACAGAGACTACGCAAGAGCCATTGCTGTCATCCTCGCAGGACATGCCCAACATTGACGTGGCGATAGAAGGTTCATCTCTTGTCACCAACAGCACGCTCACCTACTACCGCTATAACATCAACGGTAACATCACCGACGCAATCATCCTCGGCACCAGCAATATCTTCATCCAGCTTACAGGAGTGAGCTAGTGGCGACATTCACTGATATGGCTCTTGCAGCAGGCATCATGATTGTCTTCCTGGCGTTCATCATCTCGAGCATGGTAGGCTACATCAACAGCTATACAGGCATCGCATCCACCAGTGAGCTCCAGGGCGTGGCTAAATCAATATTCAACAGCCTTTTCACAAGCAAGGGCGTCCCCAGCAACTGGGAGAACTCGACAAACCTTCCATTGAGGTTCGGCCTTGCCACAGACCTCTACCGCATACCCATTATAGTCAGGG
>SCSR01000044.1 GCA_004297575.1 archaeon | reverse complement strand
ATGGTGGCAGGGTACTTGGTGTAACCGCAGTTGGAAAATCTCTGGAAGATGCAAGACAAATTCTTTATCAAGAAGTTATACCAAAAATACATTTTGATGGAATGATTTACAGAAAGGATATTGGGTTGTAAAGTTCAATTATCCAGCTCTTCCCTGCGATTCGTACAATTTCTTAACCCTTTCTATTGTATCTACTTCATCCGGACCTTTATCTGGTCTTAAACGACTTAAAGCTGGAAAACGAAGTGCAAACCCTGAACCATACGTCGGGGATTTCTGTATCTCCTGGTACTTGACCTCAACCACAACCTTTGGTCTGACCCTGACAGTTCTCCCTTTTTCTTCGACAATCAGCGGCTGCAATGTCTTGGTCATCTGCTCATATTCTTTTTCAGTCAGCCCGGTAGACATCATGCCTACTTCTACAAAATTGCCAGTCTTAGTGTCCCTCGCGCCAAGCACGTAAGATGTGAGCCAACTTGCTCTCGCACCCTCTCCCCATGTCGCACCTATGATTGCCAAGTCCAGATTCTCCATGGTCGGCTTGATCTTATACCATCCATCTGTGTGCCTGCCAAAAACGTAATGGGACTGCGGAACCTTCAGCATCAATCCTTCCTGCCTTGCTTTCAATGCCTCTTCGTAGAATTCCTTCAACTGATTTTCATCCGAACTTACAATCTGTTTTGCAAACTGGAACTTGCCTGGCACTTGCGCCACTATTTTCTCCAAAGTTTTCTTTCTCTCGGCAAGGCTTTTGCTAATCAGCATCTCGCTTTCAACACAAATGACATCGAACAGATTCACCTGTATCGGTATTTCCTTCACCATCTTCTCAATGTCGTACTTCCTCTGCACGCGCTGCGAAAGCATCTGGAACGGCAATGGATTTCCTGTTTTTTTGTCAATCCCGACCGCCTCTCCGTCAACGATGCACTGGTACGGCTTCAAGTGTTCCCTTGCAAGCTCTACGATATCAGGAAACTGCTTGGTGACATTCTCCAACCTTCTTGTAAACAGCCAGATATCCTTGCCGCGCTTTTCTATTATCACCCGCATGCCATCATACTTCCATTCTGCAATAACCTCTCCGTGCTTGTCCAGCACTTCCTTGATGCTCTCCGCCTTTTCAGACAGCATGACATGCAACGGCTTGCCTATCCTGACCCTCACATTCTCCAAGCCATCAACGCCTTCTTCTTTCGCAATCCTTGCTATCTCCCCGAAATCTGGTAACAGGTTCAACGCGTACTCTATCGCATCAGCAGCCTTGTCCCCTGTAAGGAACGCAGAAGCAATCGCATCGCGCAATATCCCCTCGCCTGCCCCGACACGCAAATCCTGCAATATCGTCCTGACAATATATCGCGCCTCTTTCGGTTTTGCCGAGACAAGCAACTCCGTGATTAACTTCAGCTTCTTTTCCTGCGAACCAGAACCTGTGATTGTAGCAAGTTTTTGCAGATTCCCAAAAACGTCATCCACTGTAACTTTTTTCTTTGCAAACGACGACTGGCGCTTGGATTTGATGCATTCCTCTACAGCCAGTCCTAGATCGCCTGTCTTCTTGAACTTTTCCTCCACCTTTTCGGTCTTGAACCCTGTCGCCAGTGCTATCGCCCTCATCATCATCTGCTCTGCTACGCCCAGCTCGTACTCGGAATAGGATGGGAACACACGGCCCTGGATAAGCAGCACGATCTTCGGCAGTTCTGACGTAGGCGTGGATTTGAAGAGTTCGGCGAGTATCTCTGTTTTCTTCAATTTCGATGACACAGCCTCTAATTTCTCATAAATGTCTGCAAGAATTGAATAGTCCATACTTGATTTTAATAGAACTTTGTTTCATAAATTGCTTTTTAACAACAGAAGATAATAAAGAGTGATGTTCAGGTCAGCTAATAACATTTGGACTTGCGGGGTATGCGAGACATGCGCGAAAAACTCACATGAAACCGTAAAAATGGTAAGGCAGATGCTGGATGGCGAGGTGGAATCCATGGTATGCCCTGTTTGCGGCGCGACTAAACTTGTATAAAAAATAGCTCAATCTATAAAGGAGCTTTAAGATCGTACAGATATCTTGCTATTGCATAATTAGCTTGGTCCAAAAAGGTTGAATTTTTAAGTGAAGGCTCATTAAGAATTTCTTCCATCAATTGTTTCCTATAAGCTAACAAACTAAGGTAGCTGTCTTTACTCGGTTTAATAGCAGCGGCCTTGCGCAATATATCCCCAAAGTATGAACCAACTGCCTTTGATATTGTGCGGTCATCCAGATCTTTACCACGTACAATCGTGTCTTCTGCTTTTATCAAGGCTAGCATTGTATTGTATGCTACTGTTGTTGAAACTTTGTACCTTGTTGAGATATCGGATATGATAGAACTTTTAGCTTTTTCATGTTCCGACAAACTGGATTCTATTTTCGACATAATTTTCAATTAAATTTTACGCTTAAATGCTTTTCAGTTAACGCTTTATCCCTTTAAAACCAATTTTAATGCATGGATGTCTTCAGTGCAATGCAGGGCTTGAATAACGTCAAAAAGTTCAAGCCAGATGCAGTGGATGACAAGCTCGTCGGCGTGATATTGTACATGGCTGGGCAGGCTACTTCTGCAGGGAACATGCAAGAGTGGAGGTTCATTGTTGTAAAGGACGAGAAGCAGAAGGAGAGGCTGTTTACCACATGCCTGAAACAAAGCCAGATGAAAGAAGCGCCTGTCGATATCATCGTGTGCGCAGACCTCAAGCGCGCCTCTACCAAGTATGAAAAACGCGGTGAGTTGGTATATTCGCTGCAGGATACGGCAGCCGCGATACAGAACATGATGATTTCAGCCAAGGGATTGGGACTGGGCGCGTACTGGGTGAGGGCTTTTGACGAGGAGGGCGTGAAGGAGATTGCCAGTTTGCCTGAGAACATCAGACCGATTGCTGTCGTGGCGATAGGATACCCGGAAAGCATGGACAATTCTGACAGGTTCGATTTTGACGGTCTGACATGGGTCGAGAAATTCGGCGAAAAGTATGAGATTTCCTACATCATCCAGCAGCCTGGAGTCAGAAGGTTGCCCAAACCGATTGGAAACATGATAGAGGATGCAGTGAAGAAACACAAAGGCAAGGGGAAAAAGACCAGTTTCTCCAAATTCCTTGAAAAGTTATCCGGATAAAAGGCTTAAAAAGAAAAAACCAAATTAGATGTATGAAAACAACCGCTGTATTTCTGGTTGCATTTTTGGCTCTCTCGTCCGTTGCCATAGCTGACAATTCCGTCAATGTCACGCTATCCAGCAGCAACATAATCTTAAAGTCAGGGGATACGCAATCGATCAATATCACGGTCACAAACAACCAAGCTACCGATGACACGTTCTCGCTTTCTATCTTCCCGTCATACCTCCAAGGCATAACCACTTCATTGACGCATTCATCATTGTTCATCAAAGGCGCATCGCAAGGCACAGCCACACTATACTTTTCCGCTCCGTTTGACGTTGACCAGTTTGTGTCAATTTTCTCAGTGACAGCAAGGTCGTTCTCCAACCAAAACATCCAAGCCAGCAAGGACATTCTGCTTCAGTCTGTCAGGAGGAGCCCGGTGTATGTGTCGGACATCAAGCTCAGCTCTTATTCCATAAACCCGCTGGAGACTATAACAATCAATACCAAGCTCACTAACTTGGACAGTCGCGAATACAACAATTATGTGCTGACCACATTTGTGAAAAGCGGAGATAACATCTTGGAAAGGTTCGATACCAACGTATCCAAAGTAGGTCCGAAGAGCAGCGTCGATGTTACGAACAGTTATGACGTAGCCAAGTATGCAGCACCGAGGGATTACATTGTACAGAGCCTGCTGAAGGATTCATTAGGAGCATTGTTGTCGGCAAGCGATGTTCATTACAAGGTCAACGCGATATACAAGCTGCCTGAACAGTATACGAAAAAGACCACAAGCATCGGGTTTGTTTCCGCCACAACCACGGTGACTGTGATGAATGACGGAAATGTTGCATCGCCGGGATTTTACGTGACTGAAAGCGTTTTGGGAATCGCTGAGAAACTGTTCTCATCCACCCCATCTCCGACATACACCAACTCGACATTGGGCAATATCGTTTATAGCTGGTACATACCTCCACTGCAGCCAGGACAGTCTGTTATCATCGAATACCGCATCAGCCTGATTCCGATATGGATTACGCTGGTCGGCATACTCATTGCCGTCTACATAGCATTCGTCTACACGTTCCAGCCGGCTGTGGTCAAGTCGCACAGGCACTATGGAAGACTGGCAAAGGAAAGAGAGATACCTGTCATCATCGATGTGAAGAACAAGAGCATACACGAGATAAAGGACATTGTTGTTGTTGACCATGTGCCGCAGCTTGCACAGCTGGTGGACAAGTTTGATACGCTCAAGCCCAGGGTCAAAAAGACGGCTGATGGCGTGCAACTTGTGTGGAAATTTGATTCATTGAAACCGAGAGAGGAACGTGTCATGACATACAGGATAAAGCCGTTGCTCGACGCATCAGAGCTTCACTTGCCGCATGCGAGAGCGTCATATTCAAACAGAAAGAAGCAGAAGAAACTGATATCATCAAGAAAGATTGTGGTAAAGTAGAAAACCTTTTATCTTCTAGTTTGTCTTAATTCTATTACCCCTGGTAGCTCAATGGTGGAGCAGGCGCCTGTAGATCTTTGCAATGGCATTGATCAGCCGGGACCTGTTCATGCAGATAGCGCAAGGCTGGGAGTTCAAATCTCCCCCGGGGGACTAGACCTTTTTCATTGATTTTCTGATGCCATCAATAACCTGAGTTATGTCGCCTTCGAATTTCCACATTGTTACGGAAGTCTCATCGTTTGGATTTGTGTGAGTATGGAACTGGTTTGCCGGTATTTCCAAAGTGTCGCCTGCGTTCAGGACAACCGATTTCTGTTTCCCGTTCTCTATCAGCTCCATAGTGCAACTACCATGCGCTTGTGTCAATTGTTCCTTAACAGGCCTGTTGTGTCTGACATATCTTGACTGAGGATTAAGAATCAGCAACCCTATGCTTAGTTCCTCGTCGGAATGCCCTATAATTATTCTGCCTGCTTCGTGCTCGTATACCTCAGCCATAATAATCATTGGTTTCCCGTGAACTTGAATCTAGGCACAATCTTCCCATCAACAGTTACATTCTCAAGAAACATTTTCTTAGGTCTCACCCACATCGCATTCTTGCCGAATTTTTCATCATCGTATAATGCCTCGTAGATTACAACTTCCTCCAATGTCTCGCTATGGCGGGCAACTCCAATGACTTTATAGAATTTTCCCTTGCAATGCTGGTATATA
>SCSR01000006.1 GCA_004297575.1 archaeon | reverse complement strand
ATGTATAGAGGGGATATAGAAGGAGCCCAGAAAAATTTGAATGCTTATGATTATGAGAATGCTGTCGTAGTTTGCCAGGATAACGTGGATAAACTTGGTAAAGTAGGCGGTTATGCTCCAGTGATTTCCTTAGAGATGGCTTGGAGAAGTGGCGAGAACAAAGAAGCGATTAGAAGAGAGTTATATAATGTCGGAAGAAATGTAACACGATTTGAACAAATAGTTTCAGATGATGTTCCAAGCCTTATGAATGACTTGGAACAACGCAGTCCGAACATGATTCTTTTGCCTGCTATAATAGGCGGCGGTTTAACAGAGTATAATCAACGCGATATACTTGGAGAGGTAAAGAAGCACGATGATGTAATGACGGGACTTCTTTCATCAATAAGCGATGAAATGCATACTAATGCAAACGAATTATACAAGCTTCGCTTTGCGGGTATAGAAGCTAGAAAAACTGTACAAAGAGTTGTGAACAAAGGTATGGAGAAAATCCACAGATTAGAAAAGCAACTTGATATGAGATTTGATGGCCGCTGGTATCAAGAAGCAAAAGAAAGAGAAATCAACTGGTAAACTTACTTCTTGTCAAAAGCAACTTCAATCTTCTTGCCTTCAAACTCTACCTTGCCCGTGTACTTGCCCTTCAGGCTTCCTATCCCAACCTTGCTGGCGCCGACTTCCTTCCTGATGTCGTCCTTGAATTTCGCCAAGACTTTCTCGCTGTCCTTGTCCGTAGCAAGCGTCAGCACTATGCTCTCGTTGACATTGAAATTATTCAGCTTCCTTATCGACTGGACTCCCCTTGTAAGCTCCCTCACCATCGCCTCTCCCATCAATTCATCACCAAGCTTGCTTGCGACCATGACTTTTGCAACTCCTATATCAATTAATGAAAACTCCCCTGCAGGCTCCTTGGCAACGACTCTGGCACCCTTGGCATTCGCAAACGCTACCAATATCCCTTTCGCACCCTTGACAGCATCTGAGATTTTTTTATCTCCCGACACGACAATCACTTCCTTGACAGGCCATCTCAATTTCAACCCAGCCTTCTGCCTTGCTGACAAGGACGCTTCGACAATCTTCTGCACGATTGCAACATTCTCCTCAAGCTTTTTGTCCACGAGTTTTTTGTCAGCATCTGGCCATGACATCTGGAAGACAGATTCCTTGCCTTCTAGCCCATGATACATCTCTTCTGCTATGAACGGCGTTATGGGCGCGAAAAGTTTCGACAGAGTAAGCAGGACATGATGCAATACAGACAATGCAGTCGACTTGTCCTCGCCGCTCTCAGTGACCCATACCCTGTCACGAATTTTCTTGATGTAGAACCTGCTCAGGTCGCTCACGGCAAAATCAACCATCTTCCTTCCTGCAAGATGCAATTCGAAATTCTCCAAGTGATTTGTAACATCTGCCACCAGTGAGTTCAGTCTTGACAGTATCCACTTGTCCTCAATCTGCAGCGATTTCATCTTCGGCTTGAAATTTGGCGTGACATAAGTGGTGAAGAACGAATAGGAGTTCCACAAAATGTTCAACGCCTTCCTTACCTCGTCTGCGGTCTTCAGGCTGAAGCTCTGCACTTCCCATGGCGCGACTTCCCAGCAGCAGTACATACGCAAAATGTCCGCACCGAGTTTTTCCAATGCGTCGCTAGCCCACACCACGTTACCGAGCGACTTGGACATCTTTTCTCCTTTCTCATCGACAAGCCATCCCATCAGGCCGACCGACTTGTACGGGGACTGGTTGAATACAGACGTGCCGCAGAATAACAAGCTGTAGAACCATCCTCGTATCTGGTCCTGCGCTTCTGTGATAAAATCAGCAGGATACAATTTATCAAACAGTTCCTTGTTCTTGTAAGGATATCCGAGCGAAGCCCATGTTGCAATCCCAGCATCGAACCACACATTCATTGTATCAGGCACGCGTTTCATCTTGCCGCCGCAATCGCATTTCAATTCTATCTTATCGACGACATGCTTGTGCAGATCAATCTCCTTCGGCAGTTTTGTCACAGCTTTTTTCTTCAGGTCATCCACACCACCTATAACGTCTATCTTTCCGCATTTCTCGCATGTCCACACAGGCAACGGTATTCCCCAGAACCTCTGCTGCGATATGGTCCAGTCAATGACATCGTTCAGCCAGTTCCTCTCACGTTCCTTGCCGAACTCTGGCATCCACTTGACCTTCTCGTTCTCCTTGATCATCTTGTCTTTAATTCCGTCAACTGCAAAGAACCACTGCTTGCTCATCCTGTATATCAGCGGCGTCTTGCATCTCCAGCACAGCGGGTACGAGTGCTTGATCCATCCGAAATGCAATATCGATTTTTCCCTCAGCTTGTCTGCAATCATCTTGTCCGCATCCTTGACAAAAATGCCTCTGAACTCGCCTGCATCTTCTGTGTACTTGCCTTCCTCATCCACCGGCGACGCGATTGGTAGCTTGTAATGCTGCGCGACATAATTGTCTTCCTGACCATGGCCTGGAGCGACGTGAACTGCACCGCTTCCCTCATCCATGTTGACAAAATCAAACGATTCCTCTTTCTTCATCTTTGCTGTTCCAACCAAGCCATGCTTGTATGATTTGGATTTCAAAACTGGGATTGACAGAATTATCTTGTGCGCGTTAGGGTTCTTGTCCAGCTCCTTCTGCACAGGCAAATCCAGCACTGGCGAATACTTTAATCCATCAAGCTCCTCGCCTGGGAATTTTTCAACAATCTTGTAATCGACCTTCAGCAGTTCCTTGAACAACGGCTCGACTCTTTTTTCTGCAACGACGTAAACTTCATCACCGACCTTCACCTTGGCATAAATCTCATCAGGCTTGATGGCAATCACTACGTTGCTGACGAGTGTCCATGGTGTTGTTGTGAAAATCACGATATACTCGTTCTTCCTTCCTTTGATCGGGAACTTGACGTAGACATACGGGTCCTTGACATCGGCGTAGCTGTCCGTGACCTCGTAGCCGCTCAGCGCAGTCTGGCAATGCGGGCACCAGAACGTCGGTTTCTCACCAGTGACGAGCATGCCCTTGTCATGCATCTGCTTTGTAGTCCACCAGCCCGACTCGATGTAATAATTGTGCAATGTCAAATACGGCTCGAACCATCCGCGGAAATCCCCCAGTTGCTTGTACATTTCCAGCCACTGCTTCTCCACGCCTTCCGCTTTCGCCCGGCATACAGCGATGAACTTGTCCACGCCCAGCTTCTCGATATCCTGCTTGGACTTGATTCCCATCTCCTTCTCTACCATGTTCTCTATCGGCAAGCCGTGCGTGTCAAACCCAGGCTGCAGCCACGGGGTGAATCCTTGCATTGCCTTGAACTTGACGATGACATCCTTGACAGTCCTTGTCTTCACGTGCCCTACGTGCGCCACTTGGTTTGCGTAAGGAGGCCCGTCGAGCAGGTAGAATTTCTTTCCCTTGCCCTCAGAAATCTTCTGCGGAATCTTATTCTTCTCCCAAAAGTCTCGCCATTTTTTCTCGATCGCTTTCGGGTCATACTGGCCTTCGCTCATAAAACATCTTTGTTTGTGGTAAATAAATTGACTATCAACATGTGGTAAGGTTAAATCCCTTTTCAATCTTAGTTTAAGCATGGCGTATATTGGAGAGGTTGTTGGCGGGGGAAGAACGACGAAAGGGAAGGCATTCCTAGTCTACGGTGTCTCTGTCGAGAATAATCAGAACAGGTTGATAAAAGCTGTCAGTGATTCGGATACTGTTAGAATTTCTCCGCTAGGCGGATCGACCACCAACAATTACCTACAATTACCACCGCTCACTTATAATGCCATCCAAACAATGAACATAGGTGGCGAAGCTTTTGCAGGCAACGGATTGCATACAGATGACGTTTATCATATACATGACGACCCTTCTGAATACGCGTCGGAATTGTGTAAAATTTTGAAGGGATGGGGAGCCAAGCCAGATAAATACAACACACCACGGATAGCAGCTATCAACGACAGGAAATATCGTATTGTTTTAGGCATTGTAACATCAAAATCCGTAAGTGCAGCCACCTTCAAAGATACTGACCGCAGCAAAGCAATTTTAATATCAACATATACTGGAAATACTGTGACTCCAGAACCGCCAGTGTTCAGACATTTCACTGATATAACAAAAACAATAGATATAGAGGGCAATACTGCACAGGAATTGGCGAATTCGTTATTTGAGGTTGACCCGAACTTTGTTTGTACAGCTGCCGCAGTTTATCGTGGTGTAAAATACAGTTCTGTTCTTGAATGGGAAGTAGCAGTCAAAAACCTGTTCCGTTAAGTTAAACCGCAGAATTCCTAGGTCAACTATTTAAGCACGCCAAGCAAAAGTCTAACATATGTTTTGCAACCTATGTGGTCGCGACTATGCACGACTCAACAAGGCCGAAGTTGAAGGCGCGGTTGTGGATGCATGTGACAAGTGTGCCAGGTTCGGAAAAATTAGTTCTCCTAGTCAGAAACAGGTGAGCGTAGGTTTTGCAAGCATGGAAGTCGAGATTGCTGCGAATTACGGCGAGATTATCAAGAAATACAGGGAATCCAAGCAGCTGACGCAGGAAGAGTTTGCAAGCAGGCTCAGCGAGAAAGTTTCAATTATCAAGCGCCTGGAAGAGGAGACGATGGAGCCGGATGACAAGCTGGTCAAGAAGGTAGAAGGGTTGCTCGGACTGAAATTGGTTGATGAAGGTTACAGCAAGAAACTTGGAAGACAGTGAAATAGTTTTAAATCCTTTGACATTGATGACAGGTTTATGTATCGCAGGAAAGCCTTGGTAACAGCAGGCGCAGTTTTGTACAAGTTGATGCCTCCTGCTTACAGGTATCTCACCAAGCAGTCCAAGCTGCCGCTCATATCTTCAACCGACTTGGGAAAGCCGTATCATGTCCTCCCTAGTATAGATATTCCTAGCAATATCGGTGAAAAGCTATTGATCGATTCTGTTTTCCCAGCCGCACTTTCTGCATACCTGCTTGAGCAACGCGCCATGAAATTAATATCAGGCAGAGTTCCTGAGAGATTCCGAAAACCTGCAGCAAGAGTTTTGGGAGCGTCAGCCGGATCGGTTGCATGGTCAGCATTACAATACGCCGGAAAGTATATGACCGAAGTAATGAACTACAACATGCCTTACAGAGGGAGCCCATTCGAGCCGCCCAGCCTTTTCCTGTACAACCTTGTGGCAGCAGCCATCACTGGTCCGTTGGTATTGTATGGGATAGAGAAAATGAAGGAAAGATTCTAGAGCTTAATATCTTTGAGCGCAAAAATATTATTGTGTCTGACGCATTGTTCCATTTCGTATTTCCCTTTCTCGCAATCATGGCTACGGGATTGAAGATAAAACACAGGATAGCTGTCGCGTTCACGCTGGCGATGTTCGCCGTTCTTTTGGATGTCGACCACTTGTTCGGGATGTTGGCGCGCGGAACCTTGCATAATGTCTTCGTCACACTGCTATTGCCGTTCTCACTTTTCTTGATTGCTTTGAATTTCGAGAGAAAAGGCACTTTCTGGAAGACCGTGACGCTCATGGCTGCGTTAGTCCTGTTCAGCCATCCGATGATAGACATGTTCGTCGGCCAGGCTGGAGTGCATATCATCTACCCGTTCTCGGACCAGATGTACCTCTTCAACTTTATCCGAATACCGCTGACGCTTGCTGATGGGACGGTTGCGTCGATAATCAGTTCTGAAGGCATAGGCATGTCGATGTTCGTGCTTTTCGCATTCGGCGTGATTTTCGTGGAGGATTTCGTCAAGATGCTGCCAAAGGCAAAGGGCACTGAAATGGCGCTGGTAGAGACGATTGAGAAGGAAGAAAGGAACATAGAAAGGCAGTTATAAACCCGTTCCGCAATATTTTCATGGGATTCGTGCCTGCAGGGTTTGAATTGGCTCTGGGAATGCTGATAATCTCCATGATTGGCTGGGGCTCTTGGGCGAACACGTTGAAAAGGTGCGGCAACTGGAGGTTCGAGGCGTGGTACGTGTTTTATGCCATAGGATTTTTCCTGTCGACTCTGGTGTTCAATTTCACATTGGGCATGATGGGGCAGCCGACATTTCTAGATGTATTGTCGGTTGCATCCGGCAGTGATATGGCTTATGCGAGTGCCAGCGGGATTATATGGAACATTGGAAACATCATGCTTGTCGTATCGATTGTGCTGGCGGGATTCGCTTTTGCATTCCCGATTGGCGTGGGCATCGCAATTGTTCTTGGCACCATATTGAGCTACATAGTCAACCCGAACGGCAACCCGTTCCTGCTCTTCTTAGGCATCACATTTATCATTGCGGCAATAATCCTGGACTCCTTTGCATACATTCTGCGGGATAAACACCTTGGGAGAAAGTTGAACGGGTCGAAAATCAAAAAGGGGATAATCTTCAGCATAATCACAGGCATACTGATCGGGCTGTTCCCGTTCTTCCTGAGCCTCTCGCTGACTCCTAAAGGCAGCCTCGACTCTTATGCTGTAATGCTGTTCTTTACAGGAGGGGCTTTGCTCAGCACTGCCCCGTTCATCTACCTGATATCGAAATTCCGTGC
>SCSR01000043.1 GCA_004297575.1 archaeon | reverse complement strand
GAAAATATCAGAGAATACAGGAGCATGTTACCCGAAGGAACGACACTTGTTGTGGTTCTTGATTTAAACCTAAGCCATGATGTATTCGTTCTTCTTTATGAAAATGAAATTAGGCATGGTTCGGAGATAGTTGGATTCTTGGGAAGGGAATTGAGCAGAAGCAATGTAGATAACCAAGCAAATTTCAACTTCATAGCTTCTAGGCAAGATGACAAAATTTTAAGAGCAGTAGTTGCTGTCAGCAAGAACAATGACGGTATGATAAATTCTATCGTCTACAGATATTTTGGATTTGATGTTTATGCTTTCCTTACAAGATATGGAAATTCGAATGCTCCTCAACCAATCATTGTAGCATTAAGAGACTTTCATCTTGTGCCACTAGATTCAAACAGAGATTTGCGTTGCGTCTTGACGGACAGAAGCCTTTATGATTCGTCAATTGATTTTGGAAGGAGAATGGACAAATCTACCCTGCCTGTATCGGTTCATGATATCGTGAGATTGAATCAAGAATTTGAGGATTTACATGACAGGATGACTAGGCAACAACTTGAAATACTTCTCGGAGATAGAATCAGACATTAGAGCTTAACGTTTCTCTGTCTCCCATGATGCCAATCAATAACTTCATTTTAGACAGTCTGGTTACCCTTTCACCAAATAATTTATCCCTTTCTTTCTTGAAATGACTACATGCAGACCATGTCCATTTGCAGTCGCATCTCTTATTTAACAAGTAATCTGTCCTGAACAATTCCATACCATATTCTAATTTTTCAAATTCTTCTTTCCATTTCTGATGCAATTCATCTATTTGTAATACCATATTATAAGAAATAATATAGTATTACATAGTATTATATTTAATAACATGGCATCCTAAATAGTTTTATGAAATCGATGGTGCTCAAACTCGATGACGCTGAAAATAGAATTGTAGAATTAATTCAAGCGGATAAAGGTCATAAAGAAAAAACTGATACTATAAAATACATCATAACAGAATATAAAAAAATGGTGAAAGGAATAAAATTATAGTCATTTTTTCAATATCAGTTCAATCTGCTTGCCCTTCAATTCTATCTCAATTTCGTTGTTCTCTTTCAGTCCGAGCAGGTCAAGGACATCCTTAGGCAGTATGATACCGAGAGAATTGCCGAGCTTCCTTACCTTAGCCTTCATAAGTTATAATTAATGTTATAACCTTAAATACTTGCTGTTACAATATATGTTATAACTAAAGTAATAACATAGGAGATGAGCAAATGGAAATAGAGCAACTGAACGAAATAAGGAGGCAACGGGGTATGCAGATTGCGATGACCTCGAGGATAATGAAAAGGGAGAAGGGCGGATATGTCGTCCCATCGCAGTCTGGCGACGGGGCGTATATCG
Organism: archaeon; assembly: GCA_004297575.1. Taxonomy (GTDB): domain Archaea; phylum Aenigmatarchaeota; class Aenigmatarchaeia; order CG10238-14; family SCSR01; genus SCSR01. Next base: position 2,052 of record SCSR01000043.1, on the reverse strand, counting down.
TGAAATATGACGGCATGATTATGCCTGAATGCGAATGCCCAGACTACGAGAAACGGGGAATACTCGGCGTGTTCTGTAAGCATATCTGGGCGGTCGAGTGCATGGTCGAGAAGCAGACCAAGAACGGCAAGACGACCATCACCAAGACCGTCAAGGTGACGTATCCCCAAGACTGGTCAGCATACAACCAAGCACAGACCAGCGAGACTGTCACGTTCATGTCATTGCTTCACGACATGACCAAGAACGTATCCCAGCCGTATGTGTTCGGCAGACCGTCTCTCAATCTTGGCGAGGTCGTATTCTGCTCGGCTATGAAGGTCTACTCTACGTTGTCAAGCAGAAGGACGATGATGAACTACAAGACGGCATTTGAGAACGGATACATATCGAAGATACCGCACTTCAACGCAGTATCGAAATTGCTCAACAAGAAGGAATTGTCTGACATACTGCTAAGATTGATAACGGTGTCGAGCATGCCTCTGAAATCAGTGGAGACAAGCTTTGCCGTAGACTCAACGGGTTTCAGCACATGCCGTTTCGACAGATGGTATAATTTCAAGTATGGCAGAGATGTAAATTCGAGGATATGGCTCAAGGCTCATGCAGTATGCGGAACAAAGACTAACATCATAACAGCAGTAAAGATAACAGACGCACACAGCCACGACTCGAAGGAGTTCGCTGGACTGGTCGGTAAGACTGCGGAGAATTTCACGATAAACGAATTGAGCGGAGACAAGGCTTACAATTCAAGGGACAATCTGGAACTGATAGGCAGTATCAAAGCAACGCCGTACATCCCGTTCAGGGACAATTCGACTGGCAGAGCGAGAGGCTCTACGGTTTGGAAAAAGATGTATCACTACTTCATGTTCAACCGTGAGGAATTTCTCCAGCATTACCACAAAAGGTCTAACATCGAGACGACTTTCAACATGATAAAGGCTAAATTCGGCAGTTCAGTAAGGAGCAAGAACATGACTGCACAGGTGAACGAGATACTGCTGAAGATACTCTGCCACAACCTATGCTGTGTGATACAGGAGATGCACGAATTGGACATATCGCCTGATTTCTGCACCCAAAGTCAGAACCCTGCACCTAAAGTCGATGATGATTGAGACTAAAGGTGCAAGCCCCGTCCAGCAGTTAGCTTTATATGGCAGCTCCGCTAAGATATTTAAAGGTTGGTTGAGTTTGCACAATAAAATCGGTCTGTTTGGCGTATTCGTTGCGCTCTCCCTAGCCGTATTAACCTCCAACGCACTCGCATCAAACATACAGATTCTTGATATCTACCCGAATGTTACAGATTCCAGTGGTCTTGGAAATCTTACCGTAGTCCTAAACCTTACCAACACATCCATACTTTATCCTGCCTTCAACTTTTGGTTTAACAATTCAGGTCCGTTCAACCACACAACATGGAACAGCAGCAATCAAAGTTACATAAGTGCAGTCATGTTCAATAAAAATTGGACAATTTTCAACACGACTGGATATGGAAGCAAACTGCCACTCAATCCATCGGATATCAAAAATGTGACATTCTTTTTCAATACCACTTACAATTACAGCATGTATCAACTCAATGTTAGTATGGATGCAACAACAGGAATAGGTGTTAATTACACTGAAGGTAATCTAAACAACACCATGGCAACTCTCAACTACATAGCGATTAACACAAGCAGTTCGACTAATGTGCTCATCGGCAACGCGATTATAATGCCCTTCAACAATATAACAAAGCTTTTGACTGATTCAGTTGCGCCTGTTATAAGTGATTCGAACGGATTCTTTGGTGAACATTGTAACGGGGTGGTGACGGCAGGAGCGTGTGGAGTTCCTCCTATAGGTTCAGCAACACCAAACTTTTGCATAGAGCATGGTGTAACCTTCCAGCCTCCAGGAGCGCCTGCAGACAGTATTAACCCGTCTAACAAGGTATGCAGCATAAATGCAACTACAACCATCATGGGTCTTAACTTGGTTTCATCTAACATGACTATACCGCAGAATGTAAGCGTAGGTACGCCATTCAAC
>SCSR01000042.1 GCA_004297575.1 archaeon | reverse complement strand
AAGATGTTGACGCGCGACACGACTTCACCGAACGGGGTGATGACATAACTGGCTTTCATCTCTTCCTTGCTTCCTGAGAATAACTTGCCATTTACCAGATCGTACACTCTGACTTTTTTTACGACCAACCTTTTCATGCTGATAATTGTAATGTTGATAGTTTAATTGGTTATCGGAAGGATTCATTCTTTTATTAAGAAGACCGGTACAGCTCAAGTTTTGAATGTTTTCATGTAACTGCAAATCAAAGACAAACTTTGGTACGCTTCTTTGAATTCCTTTCTATATGGCTTTATCCGTTGAACTAAATCTTCTACTTCATTTAATTGTTGCTGCTGGAACAACATCTTCTGCATGGCCACTATATTCTGTTCCATAGCCATTATAAATTGTTGTAGTATCAGGCTTCGAGTATTTGCTTCGAAAATCCGAGATAGATTTTGTTAAATCACTTTGTTTTCTATTCATACTTTTCCACTTGTTTTCAGCCTTTAAATATTTTACACTTTAGAAATCTTACCTGCGCTCGGGCTGAAGATTACGCCTTCTGACTGCATCTTGGAGACTATTTCCTCAGGCCTCTCGACTCCTTGCTCTTTCGCATGCCTTATCAATTCCTCAGTCGGTATCTCCTTGCCATACGTCAATATCAATTCACTGATGATATCTTCGATGATTCTGATCTTGCTCCTCTGCGCAGCCGTCGCTTTGGCACCTTCTGCACGGTCGATATCTATCTTCCCGGTCTCTGGATCAAAGCCAAACTGCCTCAACGATGTCTTCATGATGTTGATGGCGCGCAACGCATCCTCTTTCGACACCTCGTTTCTCAATTGGACCTTTGCAGATGCCTCTGACATCCTGATCAATGCCTCGTACTGACGTGGAGTGATTGAGATTGCCGAATCCTCGCCAGACACGGCTCTCAGTTCCAGGTAGAATTTCTTTATCTCGTTACCCGCCTCCCTGCTCAGTTTTGGATGGCAGGTCTTCCTTGCATAAGCAACATACTTTCTCAAGAATCCTGTGTCAATCTCTGGCTTGATGTCGACTTCCTCAAAGTGTCGCGCCTGCAGTATATGTTCGGCAATCATCTCGTCACGCTCGGCATTAGGTATGTCCCTGAGTGCGAATTTCAGGTCAAACCTTGTTAATATCGTATCTGGGATGTCAATCTGTTCCTTGATCGGCACATAAGGGTCGAACCTTCCCAGCTTTGGGTTGCCGCCTGCAAGCACGGCTGTATGTGCTGGTAATGTCGCCACGATGTTTGCCTTGGCAATAGATATCGTTTGCATCTCCATCGCTTCGTGCAGCGCAACTATGTCTGACTTGTCAATCTTCTCAAACTCGTCAATCGAAATCATACTGCGGTTACTTAGGACCATTGCTCCCGCTTCCAACACCCATCCGCCAAGAAATTCTTCCTCTTTTATAACAGATGCCGTAAGACCAGCTTGCGATACACCCTTGCCTGATACATACCTGCCACGCGGGATAAGCATAGATGCTACTTTCATCATTGCACTTTTGGATGTCGATGGGTCGCCTACAAGCAGGATGTGTATGTCACCTCTTACCTTCGACTTGTCTTTCTGGATATGCTCCTCGCCACCGAATAGCTGCATCATTATCGATTCCTTTATCTCGTCATTTCCATAAATTGCAGGAGCGATTGATCTGATAAACTTGCCGTATATGTCAGGACTGTGCGCCAGTTCCAAAATTTGCTGCTCAATATCAGGAGTAATTTCCAATTCTTCCCACTCTACTTCTATCGACTCAACATGGTTCACGTCAAGATAAATGTCCAATTGCCTTGAACGCGACGTGCCTTTGGCAGCTTTTGGCATCTCCTTCAACACACCGACAATCTTTATGTTGTTACCAGGGTCTGTCTTGTTCTGCATCTTTGGTGTTGTCAAATCCTCTTTCAAGTATACCATCAAGTCTGAAGGCCTTTCACCTGAAGTTATCTCGAACGTCTCCTCAATGAAAACCCATCTTGTATCATGCAGCTTCTGCCCGCTCAGCTTGAAATCTTTCCTGTTCCCGCAGTCACACTTGGCTGGCATGGTGATTGTCTTTTCTGATTGCGCGACTGGAATCTCGTTCCCACATTCCATGCATTTGAATACTGCTTCGGAAACTTCTGGCCTGATATCGGTCGCACGTTTGATTATGCCGTCAATGACAATCAGTTTGCCAATGTGCTCGGCACGCAGGTTCCTTATGCGGATGTTCTTCGATTCTGGCAGGTTGAAAAATCTCAATCTCAGCTTTGGGTCAATCGGACCAACGTCAAGTTGTTTCACAGCCTCTTCCATCAACGGGATTGTCTCGTCAGGGCTGTCAAGCAATCTGTCAGCAAGTTGCACGTCAAACTGGTCAAGCAATGCAAAATCAACATTGATGGACTTGGCGCCCTCGCTGGCAGCCATTGATAACTGATTTTTGTAGAACTCACTCAAGAATTCTGCAGTCTTTTCGGGCACATCATCCTTGAGCATAGCACTTACTATCTACTTCAGAACGATTTAAACCTTTACTAATGAATAATTTCTTTTTTGGAAAGTTCAGAAAAATTTATTTGATGAATGCTTTGACTGATTTTAGCTTGTTGTGAATCTTCTCGACCGCTTCGTTCACGTCTCTGGTGCTTCTTCCGCCAGTGCACACAATCTTGCCAGA
>SCSR01000041.1 GCA_004297575.1 archaeon | reverse complement strand
TATAGGATTGGGAAAAAGTATGGCGTATTATCCTTCTTGTCAAACTTGATGAAATTGAAAAGGGCAATCAAAAAGGAAAAGCCGGACATAGTATATACGCAATATCTTACGACTTATGGCATCATGGCCGGGATGACTGGCTTCAAAAATCTGGCATTATCTGTCATAGGATCGGACATATACACTCATATCAAAAAGTTTCCGTTCAACATAATAACCAAAAGTTACGTAAACAAGTTCAAAATGATAAACGTTGAGTGCGAGGGTGTCAAATCAGAAGTTATGAAATATTACAAATATCATGACAAGGTCGTGGTGAAGAACTGGGGGGTAGATTTTAAGCTTTTCAACACAGGCATAGACAGGACGGAAATCAGGAAGCGCTATGGCATAGGAGACAACGAGAAAGTCATCATCAGTGCAAGAGCACTCATACCAAGATGCAATGTCGAGACTGTCATACGCGCAGTAAATGAAATAAAAAATGATGTAAGGCTTCTTGTAGTAGGTGACGGTGAATCTGCACAACAATTGAAAAAGATAGCTGATGATTTTGGAATGACTAAAACAATCTTCACAGGGGCAGTGGAACACAAAGAACTCGGAAAGTACCTGAGAGCAGCTGATGTCTACGCACAAGCTAGTCTAGGCGACACGGTAAGCATAACTATGCTTGATGCAATGGCGTGCGGTGTGCCGTGTGTCTCGTCTAATGTGGGATGCACAAGTGAGTTCATTAGAGATGGATTCAATGGGTTTCTGATAGAAGATTTCACAGACTACAAGAAATTAGCCGGACATATCGAACACATATTAAACGATAAAGAACTGGCGAAGAGTTTTGTTGATAAGAGTCTGGAAATAGTTTCCACTGAGTGTGAGGAAAACAAAAATATGGAATACATAGAAGATAAGATGAAAGAACTCGTCCTGTCTAGCTAATTTTTTTGCACAATCCCAATATATCCAAGCTTTCTTCTAAATTCCCATTCACGATGTGGAAATCTTTCAGGCTATATTTTTCCAGGAAATCATTGCTTCCCGCGGTCTTTTTCCTTTTCAACACCTTGATAGCGATTGACTTTAGGGTATTGGGCATCAGTTTCCTAAGATTCAACGGATCCAATTTCACGATATGCTGTATTTGATTTATCCTATCCGTCTCTATTTTTTGTATCTCATTGTTTCCTTGGATTCCCATCACTTTTGACTCTTGAAAATTTCTCAACAAATCTTCAAGTTCGTTCGCATAGTATTCCCTTACGTGAAACCTGTTCCAAGGCTTCTGCCCTACTTTCAACCTCAGAGCCTTGTTAGGCGTAGTGAGGATGAGTATGCCACCGCTCTTAAGAACTCTGTTGATTTCTGAGATGAAACCTGCATCATCTTTCACATGTTCTATGACCTGAAAACAAACGACCGCATCGAATGTGCCGTCATCGTAGGGGATCTTTGTGCCATCGTATGCTGAGAAGGTGCAATTTCCAGAGCCATATTTCTCAGAGGCATGTGATATCGTGTCCTTATCAGGATCTATGCCGATAATTTTTGCTACAGACTTGGATAGCATGCTTGTTCCATACCCTTCCCCGCATCCGACTTCTAATACAGAACTGTTCTTTGGTATATTACTTTTTGCAAACTCATATGCGAACAGATGTCTCAGGTAAATGATGTACTCCTCTTTAGAACTGAAATTTCCTGGCATAACCCTTTCGGCTGTCTTTGTGTCTGACATGTCATTAGTTTCCAAACTGGTGATATTTCTTGATACCGTATTTGCTGGCGACAAACTTTAGCAGTGTCAATATAGTATACAGACCATACTTGAAAGCTCTTTTAGGGTTTATGCTGGAAGCTTCCTTGAAATACCTGGTCGGTACGCTTATCTCCCCTATCTTAAAACCAAACGATACTGCTTGCACTACGGTCTCTTGATCGAAAACAAAATCATCTGAGTTGAGCTCGAATGGAATATTCTTCAAGAATTCCTTGTTATAGGCCCTCAAGCCTGTGTGGTATTCTGACAGATTCAGATTGAGCACGAGGTTTTCCAATGCCGTAAGAAGCCTGTTGCCAAAAATTTTCCATATAGGCATTCCTCCGCTCCTTGCACCGTCGCTCATCATTCTGGAACCCAAAACCATGTCGTACCTGCCATCGATTATTGGCTTTATCATCTGCGGGACCTTTTTTGAGTCATACTGGTAATCTGGATGCAGCATGACTATGATATCCGCCCCCTCTTTCAATGCCTCCTTGTAGCATGTCTTTTGGTTTCCGCCATAGCCCTTATTCTTGTGGTGAACTATGGTCTTCAGCCCAAGCTTCCTAGCTATTTCAACCGTCCTGTCACGGCTTGCATCGTCAACGACTATTACCTTGTCAACATATCCCTCGGGTATTTCCTTATAGGTTTTCTCTATGGTTTTCTCTGCATTATATGCAGGCATCACGACAATAACTTTGGGTTTTTTCATAATACCAAATCCGATATCTAAAATTGGTTAGTTTAACGGATAAAAACATTCAAAATTCTGTTATATCATCAATCACGACTTTTTCCTCTCCAATCTGTTTGAGACTTTCCTGTAAAGCATACTCTCAACAGGTATGAAATGATGATTGTTCTCAAACCTAAACTTCGCTATCGGATGATAAAGGACGAACAAGAATGCTGTCAGCTTGTTGTTTATTTTGTACTTGATATTGTTGTTCGCGAACAGCGAAGTGAACGATATGCTGTTCAGTTCCCTTACCTCTTTTGGAGAAAGCCATGACTTGAAATTCAAATACCAGTTGTCAATGTTGAAGTTTCCCCATTCTTCGAGATTTTTTGGAGGAATAAATCCATGCTCAACTGCAAAATTGAACATAGGAGTACCTGGATAAGGAGCATAAATTGAAAATGGCGTGTATGCCTTTTTATTTTCTTTCGTTAGTTTGATTGCAAGTTTGGCTGTATCAGATCTCTCTTCCTTTGTTTCTGTCGGGAATCCCATTATAAACGTATATTTGACTATGAACGGAAAGTTTACAAGCTTCCTATTCACCTCGACCATATCCTCAACGGTTATTTTCTTATCAATCATGGTCAGAATTCTTTCGTTTCCGGACTCTGCTCCTATATCAACATTCATGCATCCGCTTTTCTCCATCAGCTCCCACGCCTCGTCATCCATCCTTTTTGCCGTATCGACCCTCAATCCTAACGTACCCCATTTAATATCGAGTTTCTCATCCAATATCCCTTTGAGAATAGCCTTGAGTCTTTTCACATCGGCGCAGAAATTATCATCCTGAAAATAAATCGTCTTTATCCCATACTTATTGACTAGGTTCTTAAGCCTTCTGACAGTCTCCTCTGCAGAAAAAGATCTCCAAGTTCCTTTATTGAAATAATTGTTATAGCAGAACGAGCATCTGAACGGGCAGCCTCTACTGCTTGAGAAATCAATCGACTTGCCGTTTACATTGAGAGAAGAATAATCATCCACATTTATTAGTTCGTACGGCAAATCAGGGAGCTCATCCAAATTTCTTATGAATTCCCTGTCTGGATTCCTGATTGTTTTGCCGTCCTTCTTGTAACAAATTCCTTTGATATTGTCAAGCGGGTTACCATTCTCCAAAGACTCTAACAGTTCCATAAAAGTAATCTCGCCTTCTCTCATCACAACAATGTCAACATACGGATTTTCCAATGTCTGCTCTGGCAGGAGCGTTGAATGCACACCACCCCACACTATAGGCGTATTTCCGGATTCTTTGACTATCTTGGCAGCGGCGAGTGCATGGTGTATTTGACCTCCGGTCATGCATGTTATTCCGACACAAATCGGGTTATTTTCAAGGCTCTTTTTCAAGTCAGCCTCCCATTGTGGGTTCGTCCTTTGATCGATTATCTTTATATTGTATCCCTTGCTGTGCGGGATTGCTGAAATGAACAAGAGACCAAGAGGGCATCTGGCACCAGCCATATCCCAAGACCCTGCTTTCGGTTGAATCAAAACGATGTCTTTCATGAACTTTATTCGATAAAGTCAAAATAAATATTTGCACATTTTCTGATTGCCAGGCGATTAATGGATAAAAGCATCTAAGGGCAACAATTAAAGGTGATAGATTACAGATCAAAAGAGATCAAGATAATACTAGTATTGCTGATACTGACCTCGATATTCTTCTGGAAGGTCGTCATCAATCCAGGCAAGATGATATATCCAGCATACGACATGGCAGATAACGTAGAACCAATGAAACTTTTACAATACCAGTCTTTCCAAAAATACGGTACATTACCTCTATGGAATCCTTATGAGACCGGTGGGAGCACTTTTGTCGGCAGCATACTGAGCGCGATGTATTATCCGACTAATTTGCTGTATTTTTTCATTAACCCAGACTATCTTCTCGGATATATCTTTGCTTTAGATATTTTCTTGGCCGGCATGTTCATGTATCTTTTGTGCAAGTCAATCAAACTCGATAATTATAGCTCAATACTTTCGGCTGTTGTTTACATGTTCAGCGGCATCTTCATAAGCAGGATGAATATAGGACATCCTCAAGTCGTGGACATTTTCTCGCTCATGCCATTACTTTTCCTATTCTTCATAAAAGCGTTTGAAAGGAACAATTGGAAATATGCTGCTCTAGCAGGAATTGTGCTTGGCTTTCAGATATTGGCTGGGTATCCTCAATACGCAATATATAGCGCATATGCTCTAGCGGCGTACTTTTTGTACGATATTTTTGTCGGCAAGAAGATTTCTTCAAAACGTTTTGCCAGGCAAACTGTTCTTTTTGGAATTGTTATACTGATTGCTTTCATAGTATCTGCCGTTCAGCTCTTGCCATCATTTGAGCTTTCCAAGTATGCGATTCATGCAGGATCAAGCATGAGCTATGAATTTATTACTTCTGACGCAAACTCTTACGCATTGACACCGCGATATATTGTATCTTTTATTTTCCCTGATTTTTTTGGGTTTAGGTTGGATCATACTTACTGGGCGACCGAGCAGTTCGAAGAAGTTACAGCATACATAGGCATATTGCCATTGATTCTGTCATTGTTGGCTGTGATGTTTGAAAGGAACAAGTATACTTTGTTT
>SCSR01000040.1 GCA_004297575.1 archaeon | reverse complement strand
CTATTGTTTATAGACATTGAGGGGGAATTCCTATTCAAAAAAGTAATTTATTCAGACACACCAATCTATTTTCATGGTCAAAGACTTTCCACTCCTTCCTCTGGAAAAGATTGCGCGCAAGGCAGGCGCTGAAAGGGTGTCCGCATCGGCGCTGGAAGAGATGAGGATAGTGCTGCTGGAGATGTCCGACAAGATAGCAAAGGATGCAGTCGACATGGCGCACCACGCCAAGCGCGTCACAGTCAAACGCGAGGATATTTCATTGGCTGTAAAATAACAATAAATAAGACCAAGTACAAAATTTAGTAATCGATTTGGTGATAATTTGGGTGCAACAACAATAAAAGACCTGAGGGAAAACGGTTTTGTAATGATTGACGGCTCTCCGTGCCGTGTAGAAAAGGTGCAGGTGAGCACCAGCGGAAAGCACGGGCATGCCAAGGTACGACTGGAAGCGATTGGCATCCTGGACAACACCAGAAGAAGCCTGATAGCCCCGGCGCACGAGCCGGTCGAGGTTCCGATGGTTTTGAAGAAGAACGCGCAGGTCCTTGCAGTTACGGGAAGCCGTGCGCAGCTGATGGACATGGAGAATTACGAGCAGTTTGAGCTGGAGATACCTGACGAGAGAAAGAACCAGGTGATCGCTGGTGGGGAAGCTGATTATTACGAAGTCGTCGGGATAAAGACGTTGAAGCAGCTCAAATAATTACTGCAGACGGCTCACAGCCGACGGTTATGTGCAACACGTTCCTCTTTTCATACAGCCTCTCCATACCCTGCCGTGTCAGCATAAACCCTCCCTCTCCGTCCGTATGGCACATTTCTTTGCTTTCCAATATCTCCAGCATGTTCATGATCTCGTATTTTGTAAGCTTCACAGTATCCGCAAGCATGTCGAGATCGGTTACGCCGAGATGCATCGACCACATTACCATCCTTTCCGGCTTGCTCAGGTCTGCATCCATCAGCATTTGGCTTCGTACGATTTTTGGCTTTTTGCGCCTTGTCATCAATCCATTCATTGTTTTTCCTCCCTGGTTTTTCTCGGACTAACCAATTGATGGATGGACCATAAAAGTGTTTTCTGCCACTGTGGTGGTGACAATATGATTTGAAAAATTTCCCATGTATGGGAGACGAAACTAGAAAAATTTACGACTTGGCAAATCTTAGCAGCCTTTTGGAGATTGCCGACCTCAGGAGATATAACACGAACACTACCGAGGACGATATTGTTACCAAAATTATCCAATAATAGTTTATGATCGGCACCGATGCCTCTAGGCTTGTGGAATTGTCGCTTGGGAAGTACAGCGTTTCGTTGGTCTGTTGATCCAAATCCAGCACACTATCCGTGTCCATTTGTGAAGTCTGTGTGGTGGTCGTGGTTGTAGATACCTGCGGAGTGATAATCAATGCCATACCGCTGCCTCCTCCGCCTGCACTTACAGCTGCGCCTGACGCGCCTTGGACTGGAGGCACAGGCGTCTCTTCAACAGTATAAACAGAAAATCCCGGCACCCTGTACATCAAAAATCCATCTGTCTTGTTGTATTTCTCAAGGACGCAGCCTTGGCATGGCGCGCCGTCCCTAAGTATCATCGGGTTGTCTAAAGACACATGTTCGAAAACCAGCCTTGCGGGCTTGTTCATGAAAGGCAATGCGTCACTGTTGACTTCGATGCGATAACGGGAAATGCTGACATATGCGTCCAGATTCAACCTATACGTGGAATTTGCATTAAAAGTATAGCTGATGGTCTTTGTTGTGTTGGACGGTTCCATGGCCGGAGCACTGCTGAATATATTGTCGCCCATTCTTGTGACATTGAAGTTCCTGATCTTGGAGTATCCGGAGTTCTGCGTGAAAACTATTGTATTGCTTCCAGGCTGGACAAGCTTTGTAATGTCAACTGTGATAGGAACGTACACATCATTGTTTGCAGGGGTATTGCTCACAGGCAATGACGTCACATTCTGCCCATTCACGCTTATTGTGGTTTCGTTTGCCACATCATAATCGTAGCCTTCGAACTGCAGCTTGTAATTGTCCGCGTCAATGATTTTGGTGAAGTTGATGGGCTCGAGGAACCTGATCTTTCCTGTCCCAGGCACATGGAGCACCAGAGACGCATTCGCCAGATCGTGTTGGCTCATGGATGCAAGGTTTGTTGTTTCTCCTGTGAACTTGGTAGTTTGAACGAATATTGGCCCGTTTGGTCCAGGAATGGAATCGTTTGTGTCAGGATTGGCTGCGACATAGAACTCCCTGTATTCCTTGAATATGCCTGCAGTGGTGTTAGCAAATATCGTAATGTTGTAATTTCCAGGCTGCAATGAAAGGGTTGTCGATGACGTGCAATCCAAGTCATGGTTTACTCCGTTGAGCTTGTACCAGCAGTTGAGCGGGTTTGTGACATCAAACATTATAGTGACAGTCGTGTCATAAGTCATATTCAGCGGACTGATCACAGTAAAGTTTGATGCAAAAGAGACAAAATCGAATTCCCTGTAAACATTAAGTATGCCTGTGCTGGTATTTGCAGATACAAGCAACATGTGGCTGCCAGGCTGAAGTGTGAGGCGTGTCGAGACCGAACAACTGGAATCATATCTGACATTGTCAAGCTCATACCAGCAGTTGGTCGCCCCCGATGCTGAAAAGCTCAATAGGACAGTATTAAAGTTTTCAGTCGGAGAGTATGTCGTATTTATCGGGCTATCTACGATGAGAGACGACGTGATAGGTGGCTGTGCATTCTCGTACTGGTCTCTATTCACCCGCCACATTCCTCCCGCTTCGCTGGTGACAATAATGTCATATCCGTTCACAAACCCTATGCCCTCCCCGCCGCCGTTGGGGAACTGGATCTTGTACTGCTTTGTCGGGAAGTTGAAAAAGTCCGCAATGTCCGTATACGCGCCCCTTTCGAATATCCAATGAGTATCGTTCGCGTCATTGATAATAGCCAGCATCAAGCCATTGCGCGCGATAGCCGCGCCGGTAAGGGTATATCCGCTTTCTTTGAACGTGGCAATCTGTTGCAGTGTGACAGTTTTGCTCGAGTTCAACTCTGGAAATTTGTAAACAGCCAACGATTCTTTGGCAATTATGTAAGGTATGCCGTTCCATACAAACATGGATTCCGCATTCCTGTTGCCGTCAGGATAAACAAAACGATATTCGGTCACAGGTAGGCTTTCTATGCCGCTGTAAGGATACGGCTCTTTGAACTTGTAAAGCACATACGAACTCCTTGAACCCCCGTTGTCGCCTATGTCCCCTATCCATATGTTGTTATCCAAATCCATTGCCAAATCTTCCCAATCGATATTCGTCACGCTTTTGTTTGTCATATCCACCCAGACATTCTTTACAGCCGTCCCGTTTGGGCTGACTGCGTAAAGAATCGGCGGATTGTCAGAGTCAGAAATCATCCAATATATGCCTGGATAATTATGCGATGCCGCGATTCCAGAAGCCTCGGGCACATTATGCGTGCCGATGCGGGTAGCGTTTATTTGCACACCGTCTGCATATGACAAAGGCATCAGTAAAGCAACCGCGACAAAGGTGAAGCAGGCTATGAAAGTGTCTCTACCGTACATCAAATAGCCACATGTAAAGCATATCAGAAAAGGCTTTTCTGTCACCCTGGTGGTGACAAACCTTATAAAAGAAAGGAGTGTATTAACTATAGTGTCAGACACACCATTGAAGATACTCGGGCTTACCGACTATGAAGAGAAGGCGTACCTTACCCTTGCCAGACTCGGGGTGTGTAGGGCGTCCGAGCTTGCGAAAGAGTCTCAGATTCCAAGGCAGAAAATCTACGAAATCCTCGAAAACCTGAACAACAAGGGGTTTGTGAACACGGTCCAAGACAAGGTTACCCTTTATTCGCCGATCAACCCGATTTTCATCGAGAAACTCTTGATGGACAAGTTCGAGAATGCAAAAACATTTTTGGCCAGCCTTCATGAGACTGCAGGAGCAAAGCACAAGGATAACATATGGATTATCAGGGGCAAGAGCAGGATCAACTCGATGCTCTACCAATTCACTAAGGCGCTCAAGGCTGAAAAGTCTCTGTACATAATCGCGAACAACCTGTCGTTGGTATCCAGGGCAAGCAGGGAGATAGTCAAGCTGAAGAAAAAGTCCGTGGATGTGAAGATCATAGCAAACAACGAGCCTCAGACCCGAAGCAGGGCAGAGGTGTTCACTAAAAATAACATTGACATGAAGTTCATTGACAGCAAGCATCTGAAGGCGAGGGCTGGCGTGTATGATGACAAGAGTGCCATAGTGTGGGACGAGGAGTCGATGATATTCTCCGACTCGGAATTCTTCGTGAATTTCATACGCGACCATTTCAAGCTGCTATGGTCGGTAGGCAAAAAGGAACTGTAAGCCCGTATGCCGAATGTCGGCGTATAATTAAAAATCAAAAAATCAAAAATTTTCCTATTTTCCCAATTCATACACTGCTTTCAATGCTACTATTACTGCAGCAGGAGCAACGAACGCTGCTATGTTTGCTAGTATCGGACCCAAGTAACCGCCGATTACAGGCAGTGACTGGATTCCTGCAAATCCTGCAGAGCTTGTTGCCAACAGTGCGATTGTTGCCAATAGGAAGTCATGAGCATTCTTCTCGCTGATGTTAATTATACCAACCAAGATTCCCAGGACTATGAGCACAGTTGCTACAGTCTCGACTGGAATTTGTGGTATCTGTACTAGGCCAACTAATATGGCTAGAATTACACCAACGATGAACGCCCATTCACCGACTTGCTGTATGGTCTTAGTCTTCTTGACTTTGAGCGCCATAAAGACTATTTGGGAAAAACCTGATATAAAGGTATCGACCAGCGTTTATATATCAATTAATGGAAAGTTATTTAGATACAATGCTCGAACAGCTCATCTTCATCCTCGACAGGATAGGTATCATCGCATTTGCCTTTGCAGGCGTTTCCAATGGTGTTGAGAAAAAGCTGGATGTTTTCGGCCTGTTCATAGTCGGAATAGCGACGGCAATCGCTGGCGGAGTCATCCGTGATATCACTCTGGCGAACATTCCATATGCAATCACCCACATAGAGTACCTCGGGTTTGCGTTTGCGGCCTCCATACTCTCGATTATTGCATATAATTACAAGATTCTTGTCCATGACAGGTACATGAAAGTGGCGGATACGCTAGGACTAGG